>CAIMNN010000001.1 GCA_903842845.1 uncultured Acidobacteriaceae bacterium
AGATTGCCGAGGGGCTTTACAAGCAGCGGCTGACGACGCTGGATGAGTTCACAACATTGCCGGCTTTATTGCGGCAAAAGCTGGCTGATGCGGGTTGGAGCGTTGGAAGGCCAACACTGGCGCAGATATTTACTGCATCTGACCGCACAGAGCGTTATTTGGTCGAGGTCAACAACGGCCAGACAGTTGAAACGGTTTGGATGCCGGAGAGCGATGGCGGCGAAGACGGCGAGGACGATGCTGCGGGCGACGCAATCACGCGATCGACTATTTGTGTTTCGAGCCAGATAGGGTGCGCGGTGGGTTGTCAATTTTGTTTGACGGCGCGGCTAGGGCTGGCTCGCAACCTGACGGCGGGCGAGATTGCGGGGCAGGTGGTGAGCGTGCTTGCGCGACACAATTTGAGCCCGGCGACTGACCGCATCAACCTGGTGTTTATGGGCATGGGCGAGCCGTTCCTGAATTATGCGAACTTCGCGGCGGCGGTGCGGATATTGGCGGAGCAAGTTGGCATCAGTCCGCGGCGGATGACGGTTTCGACTTCGGGGATTCTTCCGGGCATAGAGCTTTTTGCGGCCGAGCCGCTTGCGCTGCGTCCGCGACTAGCCATCAGCCTCAACGCGCCCAACAATCAGGTCCGCGACGCATTGATGCCGATCAATCGCAAGTGGCCAATCGAGCAGCTTGTTGCTGCGCTGCGGCGGATTCCGTTGCGGGCGCATGAGCGGATTACGTTTGAATATGTTTTGCTTGGCGGCCACACGGACCAGCCTGAACACGCGGCGGAGCTGGCGCGGCTTGTGAGGCGGACAGGTTTGCCGGTGAAGGTGAATCTGATCGCGTGGAATCCCGGGCCTGACGTGCCTTATGAGACGCCGGACCCGGAGCAGGTTGATGGCTTTCGTCGCGCACTGATCGAACAGGGAATCCCGACCTATCTGCGCAAACCGCGCGGACGGGATATTTATGCGGCTTGCGGGCAGTTAAAGAAAACTATGCAGTAAGGTGGAACGAATATTAGAGTGCAAGCATCAGAGTCAGATTAGCAGTCGCTCTGTGGTTCGGGCGTGACCGAGCGCATACGCCAGAGCGAATAAATAGCTGGATAGACAAGCAGCTCAAGCAGGAACGATGTGATGACTCCGCCGAGCATGGGTGCAGCGATGCGCTTCATAATCGCGGAGCCCGTTCCGTTGGACCACATGATGGGCGCGAGGCCGATGGTGATGACTGCGAAGGTCATCAACTTGGGCCGGAGGCGGCGCGCGGCTCCTTCGACAATGGCGTTGGTCAGCTCCACCGCTGACATTGCTGCGCGAGCTCGGAGTGCTTTTTTGTATGCGAGCTCGAGATAGAGAAGCATGAAGACGCCTGTCTCGGCGTCAATGCCGAGAAGCGCGACGATGCCGACCCAGACTGCGATGCTCATGTTGTAGTTGAGCAGATAGAGAAACCAAATTGCGCCGATAGTGGAGAAAGGAACGGCAAGGGTGATGATTAGCGTCTTGATGAGAGACCGCGTATTGAGATAGAGCAGGATGAGAATAACTACGATGGTGACAGGCACGGCGAGTTCGAGCTTCTTCTTCGCGTGTTCGATGGCCTCGTACTGGCCGCTCCAACTGACCATGTAACCCGGAGGCAATGCGACGCCGGCTAGTTGTTTCTGCGCAGCGCGCACATAATCAGCGGTGTTCGAACCAACAGTATCGATGATGACGTAGCCGGTGGGAATGCCATCCTCATCGCGGATCATGCTGGGGCCATTGGTGAGGCGAACATCGGCCAACTTATAGAGCGGGACCTGGACGTCGCCGGAGACGGGGATGAGCACTTCGCGAATGACGTCGAGGTTGGAACGGAAGTCGCGTAGATAGCGGACGTTTATAGGATATTTTTCACGGCCTTTGAGCAGAGTGGTGACGTTTTCTCCGCCGACGGCGCTGGAGAGAGCATCCTGAGCTGTTTCAATGGAAAGCCCGTACTGCGCCAGCGCGACGCGGTTCCATTCAATGTCAAGGAAGTAGCCATCTGCGGTCCGCTCTGCATAGACGCTGCGCGTTTCAGGCATCGCGGCAATAGCAGTGGAGATATCCGTGCCGAGTTGCTGGATCTTCTGTAGGTCCGGCCCCTGCACCTTGAGACCGATGGGCGAGCGGATTCCGGTGGAGAGCATTTCAATGCGTCCGCGGATGGGCATGGTCCATGAGTTGGATAATCCGGGAATCTTGAGCGCGGCGTTCATCTGGGCGACGAGTTCTTCATCGCTGATGTGGTCGGGTGTGATGTGACGGCAGAGTGAGGCCAGCCACTCCGGCGCCCAGTCGGAGTACCACGTGGATTTGCGGGGCCACTCGGAGCGGGGGTTGAGAATGATGACGGTCTCCAGCATGGAGAGTGGCGCAGGGTCTGTGGCCGTATCTGCGCGGCCGGATTTTCCCAAAACGTGGTCCACCTCTGGAAAGGTTTTGAGAATTCGGTCGGTGAGCTCGAGCAGATGGCGGGATTCAGTCAGCGAGATGCCAGGCGCGGTGCTCGGCATGTAGAGGAGCGAGCCTTCTTCGACGGTAGGCATGAGCTCAGACTTGAGGTGCATGGCAGCTGGAATGGTGAGTGCGAGCAGTAGGCAGGCAGAGCCGATGACGATGAAGCGATGACCTGTGACCCAGCGGACGATGGGTTCGTACATGCGGATCAACGGGCCGGTGATGGGATGGCGATCTTCACGCCGGATGGGTCCGCCGAGCAGCCAATTCATAGCGTGATGCAAGCGGGAGCCGGAAGAATCGTTGCCTGAGCGGACCAGAAGAATGCGCAGTGCGGGGTCGAGCGTAAGCGCGAGGAGAGCGGCGCATAAAAGCCCGAAGCTTTTGGCCAATACCAGCGGGCGGAAGAGCTTGCCTGTTTCACCATCCAGCACGAGAAGAGGGAAGAAGGAGACGGCGATTACCAGCAGGGTGAAGAAAGTTGGGCCCGTGACTTCACGGATGGCTTCGAAGACGACGGCGCGGCGGTCGAGATGCTTGCCCTCTGCGGCTTCAAGCTTTTTGTAACTCTGTTCCACAACGATGATGGCTGCGTCGACAAATTCTCCGCAAGCGAGTGCAATGCCAGCCAGTGTGAGTATATTGATGCTCACTCCGCAGAGTGAGAGTGGAATGAAGGTCAACAGTACAGTGACGGGAATTGTGATGAGTGGAATGACGGAGCTTGGAAAATGCCAGAGGAAGACAAGGATGATGATGGAGACGGTCAGGATGACGCCGAAAAGCGTGGCGCGCGAGTTTGAGATGGCGCTGTGGATGAGCGTAGAGCGGTCATAGACGGGGACAACACGAACGCCCGTCGGCATCTCGTGCTGGAGCGAAGCGATGCGGTCTTTTACGCGGCCGATGACGTCCAGCGCATTCGCGCCTTCGCGCATGATGATGATGCCGCTGACTGCTTCGCCGTGGCCGTCATATTCAGCAGAGCCGCGACGCAACTCCGGGCCCATGGTCACACTGGCAACATCGGCGATGCGCACCGGCACGCCGTTCACATTCTCAAGCACAACCTCTTCCAGGTCTTTTGCGGAGCGGAGATAACCCTGGCCGCGGATCATGTACTCCGCACCGCCCAGTTCCAGAAGGCGCGCGCCTGTTTGCTTGTTGGCAGAACGAACAGCGGCTGTGACAGCGGAGAGTGGAATTTTGAGCGCTTGCAGACGGTTCGGGTCGACGTTGACCTGATACTGAGTTACGAATCCACCGACCGTCGCCACTTCACTGACGCCGGCGACGCTGGATAAATAGGGCTTCAGATACCAATCCTGATAGGAGCGCAGTTCGGCGAGTGAATGCGTTCCGCTGTCATCGAGCAGGACATACTGATAGACCCAGCCGAGGCCGGAGGAGTCTGGACCCAACTCCGTCTTCACGCCTTCGGGCAACTGCGCAGTAACTGAGGAGAGATATTCAAGAGTGCGCGAACGCGCCCAGTAAGGATCGGTGCCGTCCTCGAAGATCATGTAGACGTAGGAGTAGCCGAAGTCCGAGATGCCGCGCACAGTGCGTACCCGTGGCGCGCCACGCAGCGCGGTCACGATGGGTCGTGTGACCTGGTCTTCAATAATGTCGGGGCTGCGGTCCCACTTTGAGTAAATGATGACCTGTGTGTCGCCGAGGTCGGGCATCGCATCCACAGGCATGCGTAAGATGGACCATACGCCCCATGCGCAGGCAGCAGCTGTGAAGAGAAAGACCAGATGCTTGTGGCGAACACTGAGAGTGAGCAGCCGGTCAATCATTACATGCTCCTGGACATGACGGAGGAAGCAGTGCCCGAGGTGTATTTTGATGGATCAGCCTGGAATTTCTTTTTGCAACCCTCCGAGCAGAAGTGATAGGTGTGGCCTTTGAAAGTCGCGTCGAATTTGGAGATTGAGATCTGCATACCGCAGACGGGGTCGGTGTTGTCGCCGTTCATTTTTGGATGTGGGCTTGTGGGAGTGGCGGCAGGCGGGGCAGAGGCGTGCAGGCGACTTTCTGAATCGAGCAGGAAATTGCCTTCCACAACGATCTTCTCGCCATCCTTGATACCAGAGGTGATGAGGAGATTCTCTCCTAATGCGCTACCGATGGTTACGTTGCGCCGCTCGTAGACAGCCGCAGAGGTTTCAACGAAGACAGTGTGCCCCTCGCCGCTTTCAAGGATCGCGTCTGCTGGTATCGAGATACCATTCTGAGTCTTAGATTGGTATTCGATATCCACATACATATCAGGGCGCAGAATCTGCGAGGGATTCTCAGCCTCAAGGCGGAGCTTCAAGGTGCGTGTTACTTCGTCAACTAGCGGCTGGGCAGCAGAGACTGTGGCAAAAAATGGATGCTTGAGATCTGAGGAGGATACTTGAACTCGCGTCCCGGGGCGAGGCAAACCTTCTTCTGAGTGCAGATTGGCAATAATCCAGATATGGCTGAGGTCAGCAATGCGATAGAGTTCGGCGCCGCGATCAAAATGCGCCTGTGGGGAGATGTTGCGCGCGAGGACGATGCCGTCAATCGGGGAAACCAGGTCCAGATTGCTGGAGGGATGTCGCGACTCACCAAGATGTTTGACCTGCTCGGGATCCATGCCGAGCAGCCTGAGCTGTTCGGCGTTTACTGTGGCAGTATCGCGGATGAGCTGTGACTCATTGCCCGACGAAGTTCCCTTGAGGCGCTCGATGCCGGAGAGAAAGCCGAGGTAATTGATCTGTGCATTACGAACTTCAGGACTGAAGAGAGTAGCCAGAACCTGGTTTTTCTTGACGGGCACTCCGGAGGGCGTATCGCGGATGGATTCCACCCATCCGTCGAAACCTGCATACAGTTTGTAGAGGTGGTTTTCATCCGGGACAACACGGCCGGATGAATGCACGGTGCGTGTGCCGCCGCCGGAATGTACAACGACGGTACGTACACCAATCAGCTGCTGTTCAGAGGCAGGAATGCTGAGCGCGCCAGCGGGCAAGGAAGAAGATGCGGAGTCCTCATAGACGGGCTCAAGCTGCATGCCGCAATCCGGTGCGATGCCGGGTTTATCCGACCGGTAAGAAGGATGCATCGGGTCAACATAAAAGAGAATTCGAGGGCTCGGCTGATGGTTGGAGCTATTCTGATGCGCACTATGCTTGCCGCCCAAAAAAAAGGCTACCGTCACCGAGGTAACGAAAATTGCTATTACGATAGTGCGCCTAACTGTCTGCATAACATTTAAGGCCTCTAATAATAGCATAAGTGTGTAGGAATGGGTCATTGGGGGTTCCAGGCTGAGGAGTAGATGTATGATGTTTTTGTGTAAGTGTATTTATGTCAATTATTTAATCAGAAATAGGAATCCGGAATAAGGAGCCGGAATGTAGTTATTGGGGTCAGAAAATCAGTGATTTTCGAGACATTGGAGTCAGAAACACTGAGAAAGTTCCAAAAATATATTTTGAGAGGTGGAGCCACTAATCCACTACTTCAAATGAATAGGATGAAGAATGAAAGCATTGTCTTGGATGGAAACGCGCTCTGGGGTATTCGATTAAATATAAGTAAATAAACGGGATATGTATCTATATTCGACCAGGATTTCGAGCTGGAAGCAGCCTTGTGCCAGCTCGCTTCATGAGTTCAGTGATAACTAAACAGTAAACGCAGAGAGTTACTACAGTCATGAAAAAAGGTTAGATTTTATTACTCAAAAGTAATCAACAGGTGTAGAAATATAATGACGTAGGTAATGTATTCGATTTTCCAGCATAGTGAGGATGATTTTATGAACTCCGATACTCGCCACCCTCTTTCACATGTAAGGGCTTGCCTTTGCCTCCTGGCAATTTTCTTTTGTGGCGCACTCGCGCAAACTCAAGTACAAAATTTACAGCGTAGTTCAAGTTTGAATGCAAGTACGACTTCCAACCCCAGCACAACGCCGCATTTTCGCTCAACTACCAATGCGCAAAGAAGAGCTGCGGCTGCGAATATGGCAAGGAGGAGAGCGGCCAAGGCGATGAGCGCTCCCAAACTCCAGGGTGGAGTTCATGGGAACGCAGTTGTCGGACCTCCGGGGACTCCTGGTGCGTCACTCACGCGCGATCAGCTTTACTTCAGTACGACGTATCCGAACTTTGCCAACAGTCCGTTGCCGAACTTCAATGACAGTGTCAATTGTCCGCCCCCCAATTACTGCGGCATCCGCAAGTTTGTTGACACGTTGCCGTTGCCCAACACTCCCAACGATTTGGGTCAGATGCTTCAGGTGGCAGTGCCTGATACGAACACCTTCCCTGGCTCTGACTACTATGAGATCGCTCTCGTACAGTACAGCCAGAAGCTGCACACTGATCTGCCTGCCACACTGCTGCGTGGTTACGTGCAAACGAACTACGGCACGGACGTGAACGGGAATAACACGGTTGCGCCGGCAGCGGTGAACTATCTGGGTCCGATCATTATTGCGCAGAGCAACCGGCCGGTGCGCGTGAAATTTGTAAATAACCTTCCGAGCGGCGCGGGCGGCAATCTTTTTCTGCCGGTTGACACAAGCGTTCTTGGCTCAGGTCTCGGCCTGGCCAATGGTGCGTCGCCGTATCTTCAAAACCGCGCCACGATCCATATGCACGGTGGCAATACGCCGTGGATCAGCGATGGAACTCCGCATCAGTGGACGGTTCCCGCAGGTGATTGGGGCAACACAAACTACCAGCGCGGCGCCAGCGTTGCTTTTGTTCCCGACATGTACTTTGTGAACGGGCAAGTTGTTCCTCAGTGCGCGACTCCGGTTGGCACAAATTGCTCAGGTTCTGATCCATCGACGCTGCCAGCAGGCGCTGTCAATGATCCGGGGCCCGGCGCGCTGACCTTTTATTACACCAATCAGCAGAGTGCCCGTCTGCTTTTCTATCACGACCACTCGTACGGCATTACGCGACTCAATGTGTATGCCGGTGAAGCCTCGGCGTACATTATTCGGGACGAGGTCGAAGGGGACCTGATCCATGGAACCAATAATTCCGGCATCAATCCGGGGCTGGTCCAGGCGATCCCTGCTGCGGAGATCCCGCTCGTAATTCAAGACAAGACCTTCGTACCGCAAAACCCCGCATCGACAACGATCTCGAGCGTCGCCATGCTTGAGCTGGGTGCGGGCTATACAAATCCTACGATCAGCTTTACCGGCGGTTGCGCGGTTGAGCCTGTGGCGCAAGCGGTTGTCGACACGATCACAGATCCTTATGGACAACTTCTCGTTGACGCCATCACAGGCATCAACATCGTCTCAGCGGGTTCCGGTTGTACTTCGGACCCGGTCGTGACCATCACTGACTCAACTGGCACTGGCGCCGCGGCGTTCGCCTCGGTGGCGACACTTTCGCAGCAGGACCCGACGTGGGATTCTTCGCTCTGGGGCGGTTACGGCAACCTCTGGTACCCGCACGTCTACATGCCAAACCAGTGGCCGTCAAACCCGGATGGCTCGGGCACCAACCCGATGGGACGTTGGGATTACGCAAGCTGGTTCTGGCCTGCATTCACGGCATCAAACTATAGTGTGCGCGGTGAGCTGCCTTGCCCCTCGGAAACAGACCCAACACAAACATGCCCGGGTACGCCTTCGGTAATCGACCCAGCGCCGATAACTGAGAACAATGGTGCGATTCATCAGGGCGTGGGTAGCACCGTATCACTGACTCCTGAAGCATTTATGGATACGCCGGTGATAAACGGCACGGCCTACCCAACACTCACAGTTGATCCCAAACCGTATCGCTTCCGTGTTTTGAGCATCGGCAACGAGCGTTCATTCAATCTGTCGTGGTTTATCGCCTGCGGTACAGGCGGATACACTCCGAGTGCAACGGCGTACCCTTGCCCCACCTCGCAGGTTCCGATTGCGAGTGGAACAGAGGTGGGCATGGTGCCGTCCGTGACGACTCCGGGGTTCCCTAGTTACTGGCCGAGCGATGGCCGGAATGGCGGCGTGCCCGACCCAGCTTCACAAGGGCCGAGTTGGATACAGATAGCGAATGAAGGCGGTGTGCTTCCTGCGCCTGCCATACTTCCGCCCATGCCAATCTCGTATGAAAAGAACATGCGCAGCGTTACCGTCACCAACGTGCAAAATGTGGGATTGGTGCTGATGAGCGCCGAACGCGCCGATGTGATCGTGGACTTTTCAAAGTATGCAGGCAAGACGTTGATCCTTTACAACGATGCACCGGCACCGTTCCCGGGGTTTGATTCACGCCTCGACTATTTCACCGGCGACCAGGATCAAACCGGCACGGGTGGAGCGCCCAGTACATACGCGGGATTCGGCCCCAACACGCGTACCATCATGCAAGTCAAAGTGAATGCGGGCACGCCGCAACCTTACGATCCGGCACCTCTCAATACTCTGCTTCCTGCCGCTTTTGCCGCCACGCAACCTGTTCCGGTGGTTCCCGAGCCTGTTTACTCCAAGGTCTACGGGCAGAACTTCACAGGTCACTACCCAACTTTGCAGAGCACATCGCTTACGTTTACTCCGATTGGCGGCACAACTCCGATCACTGTCAATTATGGGTGGAAGACCATTCAAGAGTTGTTTGAATACGATTACGGTCGCATGAATTCAACACTTGGCACGGAGCTTCCATTTACAAACTTCAATACGCAAACCACCGTACCGTTGGGTTATGTGGATCCTTTTACGGAAGATTTCTATGACTCAGCCGATGTTCAGGGTCAGCCGGTCGGTGTAGCGGGGGATGGCTCGCAGATCTGGATGATCACGCACAACGGTGTGGATACACACGCTATTCACTTCCACCTCTACAACGTGCAGTTGCTGAACCGTTTCGGCTGGGATGGATCAAATCGTCCGCCATTTCCGAACGAGCTTGGCTGGAAAGATACCGTGCGCATGAACCCGCTGGAAATAGACTTTGTGGCCATGCGCCCCATGTCGCAGGGCCTACCCTTCCCGGTGCCCGATAGCGTACGTCTGCTGGATGTGACCAAACCCGCAGAAGCGCGTGATCAGCAAATGTCGAATATTGATCCGTGGAATAATCGTGCCTCTCAAATCAATGTGCTACAGCCAATGGGATGGGAATATGTATGGCACTGCCACCTGCTCGGCCATGAAGAGAACGACATGATGCGCGACCAGGTATTCCAGGTGCGGCCTCAAACGCCCTCGAATTTGGTTGCCTTCAACGATGGGCCGGGCGATATTGATCTCAGTTTCGTAGATGAGTCTTCCAGCGCCACCGGGTTTACTTTGGAACGCGCCACGGATGATGTTTTCACTCAGAATGTTACGGACTTCGATTGGCCTTACGCCGCAGGCTGGATGATGCCTGTGGGGGTGTCGGATACGAGCGCGGTTGCCGGCACTACATACTACTACCGTGTGCGCAGCTACAAACCTGATGCGGACTACTGGAGCGCAGTACTGGGTAATCAACTGCCCAACCTGGTCTCTCCATGGTCTGGTTCTGTCAGCGTGGAAATGGCATCGCCGAACCTCACCTCAGTGACTCCGGCTGATCTCTTCTTCCCGAGCACGCAGTATCTGAATATGAGCACGGCGTTGGCTGTGAAGGTCGTCAATGAAGGCACTGCATCGCTGAACCTCAACAGTGCGACGATATCAGGCCCCAATGCATCTGACTTTGCAATTGCAACCGACACTTGTACTGGATCTGGTGTATTCAAGCATTGCACTCTGACCGTTAACTTTACACCGTCGGCTGTCGGTGCCCGTTCTGCAACGCTGACGCTCAGCTTCAACGACCCAACCAATCCTGTTTTCAATGTCTCACTGACAGGAACCGGAACGCTGGCAATTGCAACCATTACGGTACCGAGCTTATCGGTGACCTACGGTTCAAGCGCTCCGACCATCACTCCAAGCGTAAAAGGTCTGGTTGGTGGCGATACTATCGCCAGTCTGGGAACCATCATGTGTTCGACAACGTTCACAGGGGCCAGCACTGTTGCAGGTAGCCCGTATAAAGCAAGTTGCACTGGTGCTGCGAATGCGAACTATAACATCGTCTACGTCAACGGAAGTATCACGGTAACGCCGGCAGCGCTTACAGTAAGCGCATCGAACCAGACGATGACTTATGGCTCCAGCCTGCCGACCTTGACAGGTACGTTGTCCGGTGTAGTGAACGGTGATGGCATCACGGCAAGCTATTCGACGACGGCGACCTCTAGCTCTCCGGTTGGGAGTTACCCAATCACGGCAAGCTTGAATGACCCGAACTCGAAGCTGAGCAACTATGCGGTGACGAACAACGCGGGCACTCTCACGGTCACCAAGATAATGCCGACAGTGACTTGGACAAATCCTGCAGCAATCACGTATGGCACACCGTTGAGCACGATTCAGTTGAACGCGATACTGAGCGTTGCTGGCAAGTGTGTTTATACTCCGGCGGCAGGCACAGTGCTCTCAGCGGGAACACAAACCTTGAGCGTGCTCTGTACTCCGGCTGATACGACCAACTATGCGACGCCAGCAGCTACGACTGTGACGTTGACCGTGAATAAGGCAGCTCCAACCGTAACACTTGTTGCAAGTGCGAAGACTCTGAACTATGGCTCAACACTTACGTTGACGGCTACACTCTCGGCGGGAACAACCGGCACCGTCAACTTCCAGGACACGTATAACGGTGTGACATCGATCATCGGAAGTGGAACGATCACCAATAACATTGCCCAATTGGCGATCAACACATTAGGTAACGGGTCGCACACGATGAAGGCGATCTATGGAGGAGACTTGAACAACAACTCCGCCACGTCTCAGGCAGTTACAGTGACAGTAGGTCAGGTATCGCCAATCACAGGCTTGAGTGTTTCATCAGTGAGTATCAGTTATGGCACTACTGACACCTTCACGGCGACTCTTCCATCGACGGCTACAGGCTCAGTGACATTCAAAGATGGCAATGTGGTCATCGGCACAAGTGTGGTGAGCAACGGCAAGGCGACCTTGACCTACAACCAGCTCAAGGTAGGGCAGCACCCGGTCAGCGCTACTTACAGCGGCGATACGAACTACAAGGGCGCGACTTCATCCGTGATCACGGTGACAGTGAGCAAAGGCCTTCCGACTGTCACATTGACATCGTCCTTGAACCCGTCCAAGCATGGCAATAAGGTTACCTTTACGGTAAAAGTTGCAGTGCCCAGCGGTCTTACACCTCCGACTGGAACAGCGGTGATCAAGGATAGTACAGCGACGCTAGGAACAGTCACTCTGGTGAGTGGTGTGGCCAGCTACTCCACCGCAACGTTGACAACCGGTTCACACTCTATCAGCGTCACATACAGTGGCGATGCCAACTACCTTTCGGCCAAATCCAACACACTGGTGCAAAAAGTGAATTAAGTCAGAATGAAGCCAGTTCTATACCTGCTTATCGATCTGCATGCAACTCCGAATGGGGTACTGCATGCAGATCGAGAGCGGGTTTTCTGTTGTGCATGAAAAGGTTACTTATACCCCTTTAGGGGTATGAGGTTGCAGCCTTCAGGTGATGACCCTGAAAAAGCCCTACTCTACGATGAGATTGTGCGTATTTGTTTTCAAATCTGTTGCGTATTCGGGCAGTACCACCGCGCGAAGTGAAAATATGAGGAGAGTTGAATCAATGGCCACTCGGCTTGACAGCGGTAAGACCAAGAGAAAATATGAGGTGCTGATAGGCGCCAAGACGGACGGGCACTCGGGCCTTCAGATCGCGCTTACGATGAGCAAGGCAGGGTACAGAGTTACATTGGTCGCTCCTCCCGGAATTTCACTGACGCAGAGTTCACACGTTGACCGGCTGATACCTGTACTGGGCACGGACGAGAGTCTTGTAGTGCGCTTGTGCGAAGAATTCGAAAAAGGTAATTATGATCGCTGCCTGATAGCGGATGAAAGCCTTTTGACTGTGGTCTTGAAAATGGCGATGGCTGACGCGCGATATGCAATTTTGCTTCCTTCCCGTAAAAGCCCAAAAGAGCAGAGCATGTTGCTTTCCAAATTTGACTTTGCGCTCATGGCCAAAGACATGGGCTTGCCCTTTCCTGAGTTTGAGATCTGCGGAACTCTGCAGCAGGTCATTGAGGTCGCCGAGCGCTTTGGTTATCCGGTAGTTTTGAAGGCCGAACACGGATATGGCGGCAGTATGGTTCGCGTTGCCAGAAATGACGATGATATTCAAGTTATTTGGCAACAGATCGGCGCTGGCAATCAGCTTCTGGTGCAGCGTTATGTAGATGGTGAGATCGGAAGTTCCGCGGTCTTCATGGAGCATGGAAAGTTACGCACATGGGTGTCCTTTGTACACCCGCTGCAATGGCCAACGAAGCTTTCGCCTTCGGTCAATGTAAAGTTTTGTGAACCAGAGGAGTTGGAATCGATCATCACGTCATTAGGTGAGCGTACGGGCTTTGACGGCATCTGCGGTTTGGATTGGCTGCTCGACAAAAGCACAGGGCGAGTGGTTGTGCTTGAATTCAACCCTCGTCCAACGGCTACTCATGTCATGGGAAGCCACGTGGGTGCCGATTTTGCATCGGCGCTGCGGAGCATGAATGAGGGGCAAGAAATCTATCAGCGGCCGGGTGAACCCAAGCGTCCCAAGCCGGTTGCGCTCTTTCCACAGGCGGTGTATTGTGCAATCAGTGCGCGGAAACCACTGCTTGCACTTTCAGCGCTGCGGTCTGTGCCGTGGGGCGATCCGGGCATCGTTCTGGCTTCATTACGTCGTATCTTGACCCATTTCTTCCCAGAAAAATTGCGGCAGCCGTTGCGACAGTGGCGTACTGCACGCTACCTCAAGTCAACGTCACAAGTGGCGCATATTCAAGAGACGAGATGATAGGAGACGCATAATGTACGGCATGGTCAATAAGGCTTTGCAGTCCCTTATCACGCAGGAGCACGGTGAAGAAGCTTGGGAGTCGATCAAGAATGAGGCGAGTGTAGGTGTGCACCATTTCGTCTCAAACGATGGCTACCCGGATGAAGTGACATACAAGCTGTTACGCGCGGCATGCAAGCTGTTGAACGAGGATTCCACGGAACTGCTTTTTTCCTTTGGACGGCATTGGGTATTGAACACGGCGCGGCTGGAGTATGGACATCTGTTGAGTTCTGGTGGAATGGACCTGCGCTCTTTTCTTCTGTATCTGCCGAACTTGCATACACGCATCAAGCTCATTTTCCCGCACCTTGTGCCGCCACATTTTACGTGTACTGAAGTGCAAGAGCATTCGCTGCGCCTGCATTATCGCTCTCACCGCGAGGGGCTTGCCCCGTTTGTCACCGGTCTGCTGGACGGACTGGGGGAGCTGTATGGAACACCAGTTCGAGTTCAACATGAAGCGGTGCGCGGAATGGCATCGGATCATGATGTGTTTTATGTGGAGTGGGATACTCCCGCGGCATGATCATCGATATTGCAGAGTTAACGCTTGCCTCCAGCATCTTTGACAGGATATTTCCGTTCCATATTGCATTTGACGAGAACATGACCGTGCGCCACGTGGGGCAGGTGCTTCGTCGCATTTGTCCGCAAGTGCAACCGGGAGTGACGCTGAACGAAGTATTTGAGATCAAGTCTCCGCAAGTGCCGATGGAGTTCGAAGCCATCGGGGAAAATCAGCAACAACTTTACATACTCTCCAGCTTGAATATGGACCTG
>CAIMNN010000002.1 GCA_903842845.1 uncultured Acidobacteriaceae bacterium
CACCAACACCAAGACGCATGTTGTATCGGTGACCTTCAAGCGCGAGCATTGATTTTTGAGATGAATGGCCTGAAGCTCTGGCATTTAGAGGGCGTCAGGCCATATCCTCACACCATGTTCCAATCGCCAATTTTTCAACATATGTTCCAGATGCCGCTTCCGATACTGGAGAAGCTGCTGCGCCCGGTTATCGTCTACCTGGTGCTGGTCCTGCTGCTGCGCCTGTTTGGCAAGCGCGAACTGGCACAGCTCAACCCATTCGACCTTGTCGTGCTGCTGTCGCTTTCAAACACTGTGCAGAACGCAATCATCGGCGACGACAACTCCGTCTCCGGCGGCGTGATAGGCGCGTTTGGACTGCTGGGCATTAACTGGCTTGTGGTGCGCGTGCTGTTCCGGTCGAAGAAGTTGACCCGCATGGTTGAGGGGCGAGCGACAATACTTATCCGGAATGGGCAGGTAGATTTGCGCGCGCTGGAGCGCGAAAGCCTTACACGCGAAGAGCTTCTGGACGTGGTTCACAAGCAGGGGTTTGAGAATTTTCAGCAGGTGCATCGCTGCGAGTTAGAACCCAACGGGACCTTCTTCGTGGAGGCATTTGAGCCGAACGCCGCAGACAAGCATCATGCTGAGTTGCTGGCTCGGCTCGATGCGCTGCAAAATGAGGTCTTGGCGTTGAAGGCAGCGCGATAAGGAATAGTTCATTCTTCTGCTGAAATTGAACCCAATATTGCGCGGGTGTCTATCAACGATGGCCGCTCGCGCAATATTTTTTATAAATATTACTGTTGACAATATATCCGTAACGGACATATATTCATCACATGTCAGAGAGGCTCACGCCACACGCACCGCTCACGCCTGCCGTACTTGCCATCCTGCTCTCGCTTGCGGAGGATGAAAAACACGGCTACGCAATCATGAAGGACGCAGTCAAGCCGGAGTTCGGCGGCATCACGCTGGGGCCCGGGACGCTGTACGGCACAATCGACCGCCTGCTGCGCGACCGCATGATTGAAGAGACCGGCACAACCGACAACGAACGCCGCCGTTACTATCGGTTGACGTCGCAGGGGTTGAAGACTGTGTCGGCTGAGATCGCACGGCTCAATGCCGCTGTAGCGCAGGGACGAGCGCTGGGGCTGATACAGCCGAAAGGGGCACGATGACAGACGCGCGCGTTGAAGTTTTTTATGCGAAGGCGCTCTGCCTGTACCCGGCTGAGTTCCGAAGCCGTTATGCGGATGCGATGCAGCAGGCACTGCGCGATGCACTGGCCGACGATCACCTTCCCCGGCAGCGGTTCTTGCTGCTGGTCATCCATGACCTTGCCACATCACTCTTCAAGGAGTACACGTCCATGATCCGCGAAACATTTCTGCGTCCCGCCTTGATCTTCAACGCCGTAATCCTTGCCGGCATCGCAACCGTGCTTGCTTTGGCCGTTTACGTGATTCCGCAACAGGTACTGCGTCAGGATGCGAACGATCCGCAGATCGAGCTGGCGGAAAATCTTGTCCAAGACCTGAAGAGCGGTTCCACGCTGGATGAGTCGCTTCCGCCCGAGTCGATAGATATCTCCCGCAGTCTGTCGCCCTTCCTCATTGCATACGACGCGCAAGGCAACCCGCTCGCCTCGCAAGCCAAACTCAACGGCAAGATTCCCGCACCTTCCAAGGAAGTCTTTGACCATGTGCGCAGCGAAGGCGAGGCCCGAATCACCTGGGCACCCCAGCACGGCGCCCGCTATGCAGCGGTCATACTTCATGTTCCCGGTGATGGGAATACTGTAAACGAGGGCTTTGTGTTGGCTGGAAGGTCGCTGCGCGAGGTGGAAATACGCGAGAAGAAATTGGGCGATCTTGCTTTCTTTAACTGGCTAGTGATGATGGGGTTGGTCGTGGTTGGAATGATCGCTTTTGCCTGGTGGACGCGGCCTAGAAAAACTGCGGTGGCGGTGTAGCGCCGGTTACAAAACCCGCGCCAGCCATTTGCCGGTGTGCGAGTGGAGGTTCTGCGCGATCTGCTCGGGTGTGCCTTCGGCAACAATTTTGCCGCCGCCTGAACCGCCCTCGGGGCCCATGTCGATGACCCAGTCGGCTGACTTGATTACGTCGAGGTTGTGTTCGATGACGATGAGCGAGCCGCCGCCGTCGATGAGTTTTTTGAAGGCTGTGAGCAATCGCGAGACGTCGTCAAAGTGCAGGCCGGTGGTTGGCTCGTCGAGGATGTAGAGCACACGGCTGGCTTCGGAGGGCTTGGCGTTGGCATTGGCCGAGCGCACCTGTGCGAGGTGCGCGGCGAGTTTGACGCGCTGCGCTTCGCCGCCGGAGAGGGTTGTGGCTGATTGACCAAGCCGCAGGTAGCCAAGGCCGACTTCATCCAAAACTGTAAGTTTCTCTTGTAATTTATTGTGCCCCGTGAAGAACTTCAACGCCTGCTTGACAGTGAGGCCGAGAACTTCGTGGATGTTTTTGCCTTTGTAGCGGACCTCGAGAATTTTTTGTTGATAGCGCGTGCCGTTGCAATCTTCGCAGGGGAGCTCGACATCAGCGAGGAATTGCATCTCGACGGTGACGGTGCCGTCGCCTTCGCAGGTGTTGCAGCGGCCACCGGGGACGTTGAAGGAGAAGTGGCCGGGCGAGAGCGAGAGACGCTTGGCGTCGGGCTGTGAGGCGAAGAGTTCGCGGATGACGTCGAAGGCTTTGATGTAGGTGACGGGGTTGGAGCGCGGGGTGCGGCCGATGGGCGTCTGGTCGACGAGGACGATGTCGTTGAGTCGCTCGACGCCGGTGATGGATTTGTAGAGGCCTGATGGCTCCTGGTTCTCGGCCTGGCCGAGCGCCTGCGTGACGGCGCGTTGCAAGACGGTGTGGACGAGGGTCGATTTACCGGAGCCGCTGACGCCGGTGATGGC
>CAIMNN010000003.1 GCA_903842845.1 uncultured Acidobacteriaceae bacterium
GATCACCATCTCGCGGATATCTTTGCTCACCTGGAAGCCGCGCTCGGTCTGCACAAAGAATCGCCGCAAGCGCTCTTCGCTCACATCGGCCGCAATGTTCGCCGGATAAAACCCCGCCCGCGCCTTGTCCACCGCTTCATCGTCCAGGTCGGTCGCAAATATTTGCAGGCTGAACTGGTGGTCGAGCGTCTGCTTTTCCATCACCTCGCGGAACACCATCGCCAGCGAGTACGCCTCCTCACCTGTCGAGCAGCCCGCGCACCACGCGCGCAGTTGGCCGCCGGGCCGCGCTGCCAACAACGCAGGTATCACCTCCGACTTCAACTGCTCCCACACCGCCGCATCGCGGAAGAAGTTGGTCACGCCGATCAGCAGCTCCTTGAAGAGCAGCTCCGACTCCTGCGGGTTCGACTGAATATACTGAACGTAGTCAGATATCTTGGTCAGCTGATGAAGGCCCATCCGTCGCTCCACGCGACGATAGATCGTGCTCTTCTTGTAATTCGAAAAATCATGGCTCTTCGCCGTGCGCAGCAGAAGAATGATCTTCTCCAGCGCGCTCTGGTCCTTCTCCGCAGGCTTGTCGCTCGTGTGCTGTATCAGGCTCGGCATGTGCTTCAAATATGCGAGTATCTTCGCCACAAGCTCCTCGGCCGGCGCAACCACGTCGGCGCATCCGCTCTCCAACGCGCTGCGCGGCATGCCGTCGAACTTTGCAGTCCGCGGCTCCTGCACAAACACCGCGCCGCCTTTTTCTTTGATCGCACGCAGCCCCAGCGTGCCATCCGAGCCCATCCCCGAAAGAATCACTCCGATGCTCCCCGCCATCTGGTCATCGGCCAGTGTCCTGAAGAACGAGTCTATCGGCAGCCGCAAGCCGCGCGGCGCTGTCGGTTCAAGCAGGTGCAGCACTCCGTGAAGTATTGAGAGGTCGCAGTTCGGCGGTATCAGATATACACAATCCGCCTGCACCTTCATCCGGTCTATTATCTGCACTACCTTCATCGGCGTGCTGTGCTGTAACAGCTCCACCATGATGCCCTTGTGCGTCGGATCAAGATGCTGCACAATCACATACGCCAGCCCCGAGCCCGCTGGCACGGCCCTGAAAAATTGCTCCAGCGCCTCAAGCCCGCCGGCAGAAGAACCAATGCCAACAATGGTCAGATTATTTTTTGAGGCACTAAGAGTTGATACTAAAGGCGTTGCCGAAGCTTTAGCTGGTTTCTCGCGAAGAGTAACCGTTTTCTTTCCCACGTTCCAGCCTCACCGCTTTCCCGTTCAGCGACATTTCTACTATGTTAAATATATTGTTTAAACAATCAAGACATCGTACAACCCCGAATCAACACTGACAATGTTCAATTTTGCTCACTGTCATGCGTTTGTTGTTATTCAGCGTTGATGAATCACAACAGGCAGTTCAAAGCCGTTACACACCGTTGGAACTTTCCATGCTCTGATTGCTCATCAAGCAGCACACCCAGACATACAAAAAGGGGCCGACTCTCCGCCGACCCCTTCCCCTTGCATCATTCGCGGATTTTAGTAATTCACCACGCCCGGCCGCACGTCGAACTTGCATTTGCTGTCTTTGCTCGTCGTGAAGACTCCGCGCGCATCAAAACACGCCTTGTACCACTTGGCCAGCGGAGACCGTGTGTGATACGGATCAACCAAGGTCGAGTATCCAACTTCGTAATTCACAAACAATCTAATTCTACTAATTGGCCAACAACGTCGCCGGAACACACTCTGCGAAAATAGAAGAGCAATGATCTCTCTCCAAAATGCCGGCAAGCGCTTCGGCCCGCGCGAGTTGTTTCTCGAAGCGAATTGGTTAATTCGCCCCCAAGAAAAAACCGCGCTCGTCGGCGCAAACGGCACCGGCAAATCCACACTCATGAAGGTCCTCGCCGGCCTCGAGCATCTCGACTACGGCGCAATGCAGCAAACCCGCGGCATGAGCATCGGCTACCTCCCACAAGATGGCCTCCAACTCACCGGCCGCTCCATCTTCGATGAGTGCCTCACCGTCTTCGACGCCCTCCATCAAATGCAACGCGAAGCCGAAGACCTCGCCGGTCAGCTCTCCATCCTCTCGCACGACACACCCGACTACGCCGCCGCCGCCGAACGCTACTCGCTCATCCACGAACGCATCCACGCTCTCGACGGTTACGCGCTCGATTCACAGGTCGGTGCAGTCCTCACCGGACTCGGCTTCACAAAACAAGATTGGTCACGCGACACGAGTGAATTTAGTGGCGGCTGGCAGATGCGCATCGCTCTCGCCAAGCTCCTCCTCGCCAAACCCAACCTCCTCCTCCTCGACGAGCCCACCAACCACCTCGACCTCGAAAGCCGCAACTGGCTCGAGCAGTACCTCAACACGTACCCCTTCGGCTACATCCTCATCTCCCACGATCGCTACTTCCTCGACGTCACCATCGACCGCACCGTTGAGATATGGAACAAGCGCCTCACCATCTAC
>CAIMNN010000004.1 GCA_903842845.1 uncultured Acidobacteriaceae bacterium
GACCTCCAGCCAGGGAATATTGTCGTCATCGACAGCCTGCGCAGCAACCCCGAGCAGCTCTACGCCTCGTCCGCGGGCAAGGACAAGGACATCTTGCGCGACGAGAAGACGCTCAATTCCATCGCGGGCCGGATGCGCGTCATGAATCTCACAACGGACGAATCCGACAAGGGATGGATGGGGGAGTTCAACAAAACGCTCCGATCGAGGATGATGGCCCGGACGATGAGCCGGGGTTTCTAGGCTTGCAAAAGCGATGCGAATGTAAACCTGGAACAGGCCCCTTATATCGCTACAAATTTGGCGGGCGGCTTCCGGATTGCTCGTCATCCAGTAGGTTCATGCAGAGAATTCCCAGTGTGCTCGGTTGAGAAGTGACTTGTTGGTGAGAATTTGGGTAATTGCCAGACCTATACCTAGTAACAATAGAACGGCTTCGAATGGCGTAGATCCTTTCTTGTCCTGAATATTCCACCAGCCAGGCAAGTGGGGGTGAATCGACTGCGCCGCAGTTTCGAGAACAAACAGCGCTACGAGAAAAATGAGATGGCGCCAAAGCAGACGGGGAATCTGTGGCTCTACGGCTGGGCAGGTGAATTTGTAACCGGGAACATTACCGCCGCCTCTGCTACCCGTTGTAGCAAACGTGAAGAACAGCACGAAAAGAGTGTAGGCAATGAGCGATACGAACTGCACTCTGTAGAGCAAATCTCTCAGTACCGCCATGGCAATCGGACTGCCCATTGTCATGCAGAGAAAGATCGCTGACATTAACAGGAGGCGCGGGCCCGAGCTCTGGTGCCGGCACGGGTCAGAGAATGGCCACTGCTCCATAAAATCAGGGCGCGGCTCGAATGAAGCAATGCGGTGGAGCGGGATGTAACGATGACTCCGGCGCGTCCGAAGCCCCTTTCGAGTGAAGCCTGCTGCAGGAATTACCTGGATAGAGAGACGATCTCCCTCTTCATTCAGACCAACAATTTGCGCAGTAATCCGCTCTCCATTTGCGAGCGATAGGACACCGAGGGCACCAGCGTCTGCTTTATCGAGCCATTCGGGAGCAAAGTATCGCTTTGCCTCATCGAACGAGAGTTTGCGTTGTGCGAGTTCCTTGTCCAGCACCTGCTCGGCTTCCGCTGTGAAACCACCTTCCGCAGCAAGCTTTAAGAGTGCCTCGTCGCTAAGGGCATGATAGTGCGCGTCATATGCATTTGTGTCCGGCATGAAAGTTGACTCGATTATATTGCGCCCAGTCGGTCAGCAGACAGAAAGCTGTCCAAACTTGTTGGATTTATGGATCAGTCCAACGAAGTCGGCAAGTGTTATGGAATCTCCGGATGGATGTGGCGAGCCGCTGAGCAACTTGAATTCCCTAACGGCGATCAATCAACCGAGGTCAAGCAACTTTGCAAACTTATATATTGAAATGTACACTTCTGTACCAGGAGGCGTTCTATGAACAACGGCAAAATTGCTCCTCCCGGTTACGTGCTCCCCAATCGGCCTCACTGGCAAGGCGGCTGGAATCTCCGGTCGCTCTTCGGAGCGGCCCTGGCGTTTACGCTCGTCGCAGGCGCGACGACCGAATGGCTCGCGATTCAGCTTCACAATCCCATCGAAATGGGTGACCCGCTGTTCCGGTTTCAGGGCACACCGGTTTACCAGCCTTTTGCAGCACTGGTGCTCTGGAAACACTTCGCAGGCAGCCGACTCATCAGCTCTGGAGTCCGTAAGGATCTCTGGATTGCCTTGGGTGCGACCATAGTTGGAGGCATCTTCCTTGCCTATCTGACCTACTGGTTTCTATCGCTTATTCGCGACCGCAAAAGCACAGACAGCCTGATGAACCTGCATGGCTCGGCAACCTGGGCCACGCACGAGGACATTGAGAAGCTCGGACTGCTCGACGCAACCGACGGCGTTTACATCGGCGGCTGGCGTGACCCGAATTCCGAGGAGATTCATTACTTGCTCCATTCAGGCGCGGAGCCGGTCCTGCTCTTCGCACCGAGCCGAAGCGGCAAAGGCGTCTCCGCCATCATTCCCACGCTCTGCCA
>CAIMNN010000005.1 GCA_903842845.1 uncultured Acidobacteriaceae bacterium
CAATCCCGAAAGCCTGCGCGTCGCTCCAGCCGCTGCGTTTGTACTCTTCCCAGGTCGAGGTAATTTGTGGGCTGGTCGGAGCGAGCAGAAACTCCATCAGAAAACCAACCGTTACCGCTAGCAGCATGCATATTGACGATGCGCATATCGCCGCAAGAACCCCGCCAAGAATGCTTTTCCGTTGTTCTGCACCCCACGCTCCAGCCACACCCCATGTGCAGAAAAGCAAGATCATCATTGCAATCGAGAATCCTGGAGTGTGAATAAAGTCCCATGTCATCCTTTCAAGCAAAATATTGAGCGATTCGATTGCGCCTGTTATCAGGCCAACGATCACAGCAATACGAAGAATTGAATCCCACCACGGCCTGCCAGCGCGCACTACAAAGTATCCGCATATGCCGTAACCAACCAGCAGCCCGATCGGTTCAATAAGATAAAGCATCGCCCCCGGCTGTACTAAGAATCCGGGCGTATGTACAATCGCGAATGCGATCAACACAAGATCGATTGGTACTAACAACAGCATGTATGCTGCAACGGAATTTTTCATGGATATTCCGATCAGCTTCTCCACGTCTTATCCTTCGCTTCGCACACCTGCTCCAGCGGACACTCTCCGCACTTCGGTTTCCGCGCCACGCACACCGCCCGCCCATGATGAATAATCTGGTGCGAATACTTTACCCATCTATCCTGCGGCAGAATCTTCATCAATTCTTTTTCCACCTTCTCCGGCGTCGTTGACTTTGCCAGCCCCAGCCTCCGGCTGATGCGCAAAACATGCGTGTCCACCACCACGCCCTCGGCCTTCCCAAAGCAAACCCCCAGCACCACATTCGCCGTCTTCCGCGCCGCTCCGGGAATCGTCACCAACTCCGCCAGCGTCTCCGGCACTTGATCGTGAAAATCCTCATGCACGCGCTTTGCCGCACCAAGCAGCGACTTCGCCTTGTTTCTAAAAAATCCAGTGCTCCGAATAATCTCTTCCATCTCCCCCTGCGTCGCCTTCATCATCGCCTTCGCCGTCGGGTACCGCCGGAACAACTCCGGCGTCACCATGTTCACTCGCACGTCCGTACACTGCGCGCTCAATATCGTCGCCACCAGCAACTGCCACGGCGACTCGTGCACCAGCGCGCACTCCACCTCTGGGTAATGCTCATCCAGAATCCGCAGTATCTCCGCAACCCGCTCCGGGCTCGTCGACTTCGTACGTTTGATCGCAGCCATAAACCCAGTGTACCCACCCGCTACGCGCCTAATCAAAATGCGAGACGCCGTATCTTTCGCCCCGCACCACACGCAAATTTTCTCCCCACGCCCACACTCCGCCAAATACACTTGTTGAACTTGACTTATCCGAAGGCGAGGACTCGCATGAACCGTAAGATGTTCGTACTAACACTGGCGGCATTGACAACGCTCAGCGTAACCGCGGCAAAAGCGCAAAAGGCGCCGCTCCCCACTACTTACACCGTCACAGAAACTATCGGCATGTTAGGCGAACCCTTCTCCGTCCAAATCGCCCGCCATGGCAATCTTGGCTACATGAAGCACGTCAAGCCCGGCACCTCCATCGTCAGCTCGCTCACCATCATCCAAATCGACAAGGGCCTCGAGTACACCTGGGACCCCGCCGCCAAGCCGCTCGAGTGCAGCAAGTCAAACTTCTCTGGCAGTTGGGGCGACCCGTTTGAAGACGGCGTCTCCATGCTCGCCGACCTCAATAAAATGAACCCCAAGCCCGCCGGCACTGAGCAGTTCCTTGGTCAAACCGCAAACATCCTCGTCGCCGACGGCCCGCCAACCATGGGCAAGGTCAAGGTCTGGGTCGACGCAAAGACCGGCGCGCCGCTCAAGATCACCACCACTCTACCCGGCGCAGCGCCCAAGGTCTTCTCGGAGTTCACCGCGCTCTCCTACGCCGCACCCGCCGACGCGCTCTTCAAAATTCCGCCCACCTGCACCGCCCCGGCCGTCGACAATGTGGCACTCGCTGACGACGCTCAAATCGCCAAGCTCACCAACGACGACCCTCACAACTACGTCCGCGCCATCATGAGCCCCGAAAGCAAAGACACCTGCAACGTCACCTACAAGGTTGTCCAGGCCGGCACCATGAAGCCCATCGCTCCAACCTTCACCGTCCAGGTCGACATCGGCGGCACCATGCACAAGCTCGTCTCCGCCACACACGACGGTGTCTATCGCATCCCCAACATCCCGTCCAACTTCAACCTCGAAACCAGCTTCGGCGATTCATCCGGCGACAGCTTCGCGCTCATCCACCGCACATGCTTCGGGCCCGAAACCGTCCTCCTCTACGTCATCAAGAACCCCGCCAAAGCCACAGACGGCGGCGACTATTACTGGGTCAAATCCGGCAAATACGCCGCACCCAAAAAGTAAGCAAAAGAGGGGAAGTGGGCTTCTCCTACTCTCCCTCTTTCCCTCAAATTATGCTATGCTCAGTACATGGCCACCCACCCAGTCCTCAAAGAAGACGATTTCGAACTGGTCTCCGAGTTCATGCAGCCCGACGCCAAAAAGCGCCTCTCTCTCGGCGCGGCCGCACAGGACTCAAAGGCTTACAACATCTATAAAAACTCACTCGGCCAGCTCATCCTCGACCCCGTCCGCACCGTCCCCGCCTCCGAACTCTGGCTATACGAGAACCCCAAAGCGCTCTCGAGCGTAAAGCAGGGCCTCAAAGAAGCCGCAGCCGACAAAACAGTCACCCGCGGCAGCTTTGCCAAATTCGCCAAGTAATTCATGGAACGCCATCTTCGATTCACGCCCACCGCCGCCGCGCAACTCGACGCGCTCAAAGGCAAGCCAGTCTACGCGCAGGTCCTCAAGACCCTCGGCTTCCTTGAACTCAACCCCAAACACCCCAGCCTCAACACCCACGAGTTCACCTCGCTCCGCGGCATAAACGGCGAAAAGGTTTACGAAGCCTACGCGCAGAACAACACCCCCGGCGCCTATCGCGTCTTCTGGCAATACGGCCCCGATGAATTGAAAGGGAAGAAGCGCATCGCAGTCATCACCATCATTGCAATAACGCGGCATCCGTAATATTTACGATTGAATTCATAATGTAATTTATTAACCCTGAGCCCCATCCATTCTGCTTTTAATGCAGACTGGATGGGTGGGCTTTAGCTAATTCCGCTTACGACGCATGCGTTTTACATGCTACTTCTTCGGCGCCGGCTTCGCAGCAGGTTTCGCCTCAGGCGCAGCGACCGCACCCTTCGTATACAGAATGCTCTTCGTTCCGCCGCCGCACGTGCCCACTACCTTGCCATCGCCTTCCTTGCCCTTGTCCACAATCGTCAGCGTGGGATTCGTGCCGCCATTGGCTTCGATCTTCTTCGCAATTTCGTCCTTCAACTCATCGCAGTTCTTCGGCCCGCTCTGCGCCGAAACCGCCATCGCTCCACACAACAGAACCGCCATCACCAATATCTTCTTCATCGTTTTCACCTTTCTGCCCGCAAGCCGCGGACGATAATGCCGAATTATAACTTCCCGCTCAGCCAATCCGTCAGCTTTTCAACCGGCAACTTTATCGCCAGGAAGAACTGCCCAAACAGCGCATACTCCGCGCTCACCACGTCAAACCGCATCTCGTAGATGAGCTTTTTGAAGACGATAGGGTCCTCGGAGAAGAGCGTCACGCCCCACTCCCAGTCGTCCATGCCGATGGAGCCGGTGATGATCTGCTTGACCACGTCGCCGTACCGCCGGCCCACCATCCCATGCTCGTGCATCATCTTCTGCCGCTCGGCAAAGGGAACGGTGTACCAGTTCTTCACTTCGTCGCGCTTGCGGTCCATCGGATAAAAGCACAAGAACTTCCACTCCGGTATCGTCGGGAACAGCCGACTCGCCATCGCCGTTTTCGCGCGGCCCAGGCTCTCGGCCACGTCGGCATCCCACTCCGGCGTGTGCGGCTCAAAGCCCTTCGCCGCAGCGGCCTCAAAGGTCTTGCGCGTCGACTCGTACAGCCCCATCTCCACCACCGAAACATAGCTGTGCTTCAGCGTCAGGAACGCATAGAGTCGCGTCTGTGCCAGCGTTAGCTCAATCTGATTGAGCTCTTCGAATGTTGGTCGGAAGTGGACCAGGAGCAGATCGCCCTTGTGCCCGAGCTGCGAGTAGATTCCGGACTTTGGCGCAAGAATGTCCTGCTCGGCCCAGTAGAGGAACTCGAGGAACTCGGAGGCGATGGCTTTGCGTTCCGAAGCTGGCGTTGCTTTCCACGAAGTCCAATCGAATGCAAAAAACTGGTGTAGTGTTGCGGAACCTTCAAGCGTCAAGGGAACAGGAGGGAAGTTTGTCATAGTCATATCTCAAATTAATCGTAGCATTTAGAGCGCGAGTGCGCACTGTGTTCACAGTTTCACAGTGGCTGTGATGGAGGAGTTATTTGGAGGGGGAGGTGGGATTTAAGCGGTTCAGGATGTATGAGTTATAGTAGTTTCACAGTATCACAGTGCGATTTTTCGATTTATGAGGGGGTAGGGGGGCTATATCACAGTGGCGGTTTGGATGGGCGCAAGTTGAATGCAATCAATACAAGTGCGCTGAGCCGGTGGTGAAAACCACGCCAGCGACATAGCGGTTTTCGTACATGTTTTGGTTGAGATGAGCTGCCGTGGGTGGATTGGATGAGCATGAATTGATTGTGGCAGAATCGGAGGGTTAATCTGCAAGAAATAGGGCTCAGGGAACAGGGCTCAGGGAACAGCGGCGTGCACCACCCTCGAAGGATGAGCGCTTGTGCTTGCGACAGGTTTTCTCGCCTAACGCGGGTGCGCGTGCTGACGATGAGCAGCCCGCCCGCACTTCTCACTCAGTTTGGTTAGGTTTAATTATCCCAACCGCTCGGGTTTATGCTACTCTACTCTCCTGCCAACCGTCCTGCGATTGGGCAGTCTGCGCGTTGTCATCTACTTCGACGATCATTTGCCTGCGCATATTCACATCATCGGCCAGGGGCATCGAGCCGTCTTCATCCTCAACTGTCCCGGCGGCCCGCCAAGCTTACGCGAAAATTCAGGATTCACACTATTCCAAATTCAGCGCATTCGAAAGCAACTGAAGCAACACTTGAACAAACTATGCAAGGCATGGGAGGCGATACATGGCTAAACAGATTGTTGGACAGCTTACTGAACAAATTGACGAGCAGAAGGAATTTGCACAAGCCAATCGCCGGGCGCAACAGCGCAGGTTAACAACCCCACATGCGTTGAGTGCCCGTTATGACCGTCGCATTGGCAGGGTAGTGGTGAGCCTGAGCACCGGTTTGGAGATTTCTTTTTCGCCGAAGGATACACAAGCTCTTCAAGCAGCCACATCGGCGCAATTGCAGAAGATAGAGATAGATCCGGATGGGTTCGGACTTCATTTTCCGGCGCTGGACGCTGACTTGTACATTCCGTCGCTCCTCGAAGGTTTTTTAGGCTCTAATAAATGGATGGCTGCTCGGCTCGGCGAGCAGGGTGGAAAAGTACGAAGCGCCGCTAAAACCA
>CAIMNN010000006.1 GCA_903842845.1 uncultured Acidobacteriaceae bacterium
AGGAGCTGTCGTCGGACGAGATGCGCGGCCGCGTGATGAGTATTTATGCGACGTGTTTTTTGGGGCTGCCGCCGCTGGGGTCGTTGCTGGCGGGTGAGCTATCGCGACATGTTGATACTTCGCATGCGTTGGCGATGATGGCCGGGTTGGCGGCGGTGGTGTTTGCTGGGTTTCTGATTTTTTCGCGGGAGTTGAGGGCGTTGGAGTAGGGCAAGAACAGCGGAGTTAGCGGGGCTAGCGGTGTTAGCGGAGTTAGCACGCTAGACATAGCTATCAGCCAGTCTTTGGAATATTGAGAGAGTGGAAATTTTTCTATCCCACCCTAGCCACAAAAACGTGGCGAGGGTGGGGCACTCGATCTATATGGATACAGTAAAAAAAATTACGCGACCGGCTGGCCGCAGAATTTGCAGCGTTTGGCGGCGAGGGGGATGTCGCTGAGGCATTCGGCGCAGGGCTTGGTTGTGGGTGCTGCGGGTGTTTGAGCGGCGATTCTGTTGATGCGGGCGAGCAGTGTGTTGGTGGGCAGCACGACGGCGAAATAGACGACGCCCGCTACGAGCAGGAAGCTGACGACGGCGTTCATGAAGCCGCCGATCTGAATTTGGCCTTTGCCGAGCGTGAGAACGATGGCGCTGAAGTCGGGCTTGCCGACGGTGGCGGCGATGAGCGGATTGAGAATGTCTTTTACGAGCGAGCCGACGATGGCGTTGAAGGCAGCGCCGAGGATGACGGCGACGGCTAGATCGACGACGTTGCCGCGCAGAATAAAATCACGAAAACCTTTGAGCATGTTTGTTTCTCCTTGTGTTTGGACGGACGAGCGGGGTTACGGGTGCTGTAGAAAGTAAATCATAAACAAGATGGTCGCGAGGAGCATGAGGTTGGTGTAAAAGAGCAGCAAAATTCCTGCGTGGAGGAGGCTCCATTGTTTTTGGAGGGAACGGAAGCAATCGAGTGCGCCGATGGCGGGGAGCAGGGTGCAGAGCCAGAGCCAGGCGGAGGGGTGCGGGTCAGGGAAGCCGGCGGCGCGGTAGGTGAATCCTATCGCGAGTAGCGGGAGGAGGGTGCCGCGGAGGAGCGAAGGTTTGCGGAGGTTGAAGAAATTTGTGCGGGGCATGTTGATAAAGACGCACCTCAGGGGCTAAAGCCCACTATCGCACGAATTGAGAGTATTACCGAGGATAAATCCCCGGCCTACCGCACGAAAAACATAAATCAAAAACAAAAGCAGCCGCAGATCCTTCGACTTCGCCATCCACGCTACGCGCGGATGGCTGCGCTCAGGATGACACATTTGTGGTGTGTGGAGATTCATTCGCAATTAGATGCCCGCGATAAATCTACGGGATAACGCACGAAAAGAATCATCCGGCGATGCGGACGAGTTGCTCGGCCTGGTCGCGGGGGCCGAGGATGGAGACTTTGGGGATGCGGCCGCGGACCATGGAGACTTCGTCGCAGCGGTGGAGGCGCGGGCAGGTCTGGCAGTCTTTGAAAATTTTGTCGGGCAGATCGGTCTTGTCTTCGACGAGGCGGAATCCGTATTTGAAAAAGAAATCGGGGATGCGGGTGAAGAGGCAGATGGATTGCACGCTGTGGCTTTCGGCCTCTTCGATGAGCGCTTTGAGGATTGCGCCGCCTGCGCCCTGGCTTTTTGCTCCGGGCTTGACGACGATGGAGCGGACCTCGCAGAGGTGCGGGCCGTAGAGATGGAGCGCGCCGCAGCCGAGGAAGACGCCGGAGTCAGAGAGCGCGATGGTGAAGTCGCGGATGTTTTCGCAGATTTCGGAGAAGGGGCGGCGGATGAGGGTGCCATCCTGTGTGTGCGCGTTGACGATTTCAAAAATATTGGTTGCGTCTTGCAAGAGCGCTTTACGAACCAGCATGGGTGGCCTCCTTTCTGAGAGCTGCGATGCGGTGCTTAGTTGATGTTAGAGCATCTTTGACGCGCGATCGTGCGGTTCCGCCGGTGACGTTGTGGCAATCGAGCGTGGCTTCGAGGGTGATGGAGGCGAAGAAGTCTTCGGCGAAGTGGGGGCTGATGGATATGAGTTCGGCGAGAGGGAGGGCGTTGAGTTCGATGCCCTGGTCGAGCGCAGTGCGGACGGCTTTGCCGATGAGTTCATGCGCGGTGCGGAAGGGAACTCCCTTGTGAACGAGATATGTGGCGGCGGCCATGGCGTTGAGGTAGCCGTGCTGGGCGGCTTCGCGCATGCGGTCGATGTTGAAGGTGAGCGCAGTGGTGAAGCGGGCGAGGAGGTCGAGCATGAGGGGAACGAAGTCGACGGCGAAGACGGGCTCCTGCGTTTCTTGCAGGTCCTTGTTGTAGGCGAGCGGCAGGCCCTTGAGGATGAGCGTGACGGTTTGCGCGGCGGCGTTGATGCGCGCGACCTTGGCGCGGACGAGCTCGGTGAGGTCGGGGTTCTTTTTTTGCGGCATGGCGCTGGAGCCGGTGGAGAAGGCTTCGGGGAGTTGGATGAAGTTGAACTCGGCGGTGGCGAAGAGAGTGATCTCTTCGGCGAAGCGACTGGCGTGGAGGCCGACGAAGGTGAGGGCCTGGAGGTAGTCGAGGATGAAGTCGCGGTCGCTTGTGGCGTCGATGCTGTTGGCGGTGGGCGCGGTGAAGTTGAGTTCGCGTGCGGCGATTGTGCGGTTGAGTGCGAGGGTTGCGCCGGCGACTGCGCCGGAGCCGAGAGGGCAGAAGTTGAGGCTTGCGCGGACGTCGCGGAGTCGGGCGCAATCGCGGAGAAGCATTTCGACATACGCGAGGAGCCAATGGGCGACGAGGACGGGCTCGGCGCGTTGGAGGTGGGTGTAGCTCGGCATGACGGCGTTGCCTGCGGCTTCGGCTTTGGCAGTGAGTGCGTTGGCCCAGGTGAGGATGGCGGCGGTGACGTAATCGATTTGGGCGCGGACGTAGAGGCGGAGGTCGGTGGCTATCTGCTCGTTGCGGCTGCGGCCGGTGTGGAGCTTGAGTGCGAGGGGGCCGAGCTTTTGTGTGAGCGCGAGTTCGACGAAGTG
>CAIMNN010000007.1 GCA_903842845.1 uncultured Acidobacteriaceae bacterium
ACACTCTTTAACGGCTGCGCTTACTGGCAATGGAATCAGCGGGATAGCATCATGGGGGCTCTGAACGGATTGCGCGAAACTGCTCAAATGGTAAAATCACTGCGAGGTATCATCCATGGCGAAGATGGGTAGACCAGTGGAGTCCGTCCCCACAGACATAGCAGACAAGGTGATTGCGTGGATATCCAACGGCAATACGCTCAGGGCTTTCTCCCGGCAACGGGGTGTGCCATCCTACGCGACGCTATACAACTGGGCGAAGAAGGACGACGACTTTGCTCAACGCCTCGCCCGTGCACGTGAATCTGGCGAAGATGCGATCGCGGAAGAATGCGTGGAAATCGCTGATTCTGCGACAGATGCGAACCTGGCCAAGATGCGGATATGGACGCGGCTGGAGCTGTTGAAGTGCTGGAACCCGCGCAAATACGGCGCAAAGATTGAGCATAGCGGCGAGGTTGGGATCAAGACTGTGCTGCTTCCTGCGCCGTCCAAGGATGCCACTGCGCTGCCTGCTTGTCGGCCTGCCTGGGACGAGGAATAAGCGCCAGATTGGCACGATGTACCCATTGGCGGGAGTGTTTTGCAGCAAATCGGGTAAAAGTTTACCAACTCGCCAACATCTAAGTCCTTTAGATTGGTAAAAAGTGTCGAGAATATCCGGGCTGAGACTTTTTCAGCGTTGAAGGGGAATGTTTACCAATGAGTACACACCCGGCCATTATCGATGGTGTCCTGGACGTGAGCAAGCTGTGGGAGCCGACCGCAAAGAACAAGCTCATCAGGCAGTCAACGGCACACAATAGGCTCAGAGTCGGCGGCACAGGCAGCTCCAAGAGCAGCGATGCGATGATGGAGATCGTCACCGACTACCTCCTGCGCTTCCCAGGGTGCTTCGCGCTGATTCTGCGCACCACGATGCCGGAGCTTGAGCGATCGAACATCCCCAACTTCAAGGCGTATGTTCCGAGCGACCTGTATACGTATAACGATACAAAGCACATCGCAACCTTCTACAACGGGTCAAAGCTGTTTTTCTCGCACATGCAATATTTCACGTGGAAGGAGATGGAGGCTTACCAAAGCTCATCCTTCCCGGTCATCTTCTTGGATGAGTGCGGCGGCATCCCGCTGAGCGTATGGGACTTCTTTCAGGCCCGCAACCGCGTCAATCCCGAGTGCCAGCCTGATGCGGACGGCAATTGGCCGATTCCCTGCATGATGGGTGCGACGAATCCCATTGGCGCGTACTGGGGCGAATACAACGACCGATTCGTGCTCAAGAAGCCCGATGGCCTGCCCGATGGCTCGAAGACTGATAGGCATGGGCGCATCTGGTCACCTGTTCGTGGTCCTGCATCTGACCCAAAGCAAGCGGACGACTGGCGGCTGGAGTATGACCCGTTCGAGTGGGATTACGTCCACTCGACCATCATGGACAATCCTCACATGCTGGCCAAAGACCCCGGCATCGTTGCGCGACTCAACGCGATGCCAAAGGAGCTGCGCGACAAGCTGCTCGATGGCAAGCTGGACACTACCGTAGGACAATACTTCGACTGCTTCGACCCTGCTAACGATGTGATCAACCTGCGCGATGACCCCGACGCAATCATCTGGCAATACTGGCAACCGCGATGGTTGGGCTGGGATTGGGGGCGAGCGCATTGGAACTCAGTCGTCTGGTTTACCAAGGCGCTGGTCAGGCGTGCTGGCGGGGAGTACAGGCTCAAGACGGTGCAGTACCGGGAGTATGTGGACAGAGGGCGCGATTACATCGAGATGGCGGACATCGTGGAGCGGATGACGCGGATGGGTCTTCCGGGGACGACGGACATGGAGCGGGCGGAGCGCAAGGGATGTGACTACCGGGCAGCGTATTTCAGTCATGAGAAGTTCGCCAAGCAGATGGAGGCCGAGAGTCCGGCGGCGAAGCTATCCAAGTACATGATGGACCGTGGGCTGGCAGGTATGACGCGGGCGACTACGGATAGGGTTGGACGCGCAACGCTGCTGTATCACCTTATCAAGACTCGGCAGTTCGTCATTCTGGACACCTGCCCTGAGACGATCAAGGCGCTCCCGCAATGTACGCGGGATGAGGACAATCTCGAAGACGTGCTCAAGGTAGATACCAAGGGCGATGATGTTTACGACTCGGTTGCGCTGGGCTTGTTCGGGGAACTGGGGACAAGACCGAAGCCGCAGGAAGAAAAGGACCACGAAAAGGTAGAGTCGATTGAAGATTCTAGCGCGAAGTTCCTGATGCGGTATAGACTGACACAAGAGCGCAATAAGCGGGAATCGCGTTGGGAAGAGCGCCCTCCGGAGAGCTGGGAGTGAGGACGGATGAGATGCAGTTGATGTGGGCTATGCTGGTCGGGAGTGCGATGGGTTTGTTGCTGGGAGTGATTGCGGTAAAACTACTGCAATACTTTGAGTTTCATGGATAACCGTGGATGGGTGAAATGTATGCACGCAGGGGCTCATCTTTTGTCAGCGCATCTTCGTAGCGGTCAGCCGGTAGACCTCGGAGACTTGGAGGCAGTGCGCATACTCGACCAGATGTGCGATGAATTAAGAGGAGACTGTTTCCCTATGGGCGTAGGAACTTCGGTTTCTGGTCAAAAAACAAGTGGGGGTTATTTTTCCCCGCCGGAGAACTGGGAGTGAAAGGACGGACGGAATGAAACTGATTGGGTACGTAGTGGGATGGAATCAAGGGCCAGCATCCAATATGATGATGGATGGGTTTACCGATTCTCGGGCACCTATTTCAATCGACATGCACATCTTTCCGAAGCGCGAACATGCGGAAATTGTGCTCGCGGCAGAGAAACTAAAGCAACCAGGACTCGATTGGAACATCTTTGAGGTTCACGGAAGATGACTGAATCGCAGCGGATTGTGGCGAACTGGCGGGAGCGGCTGATACAGCAAGGCTGGCCAGAGGATGCGATCAAGCGGTGCATATCGGACTTGTGCGAGGCTGGGTACCGGCAGTGTGTGGAGGATATTCAGGCGCAAGCGGTGAAAAATGAGGCGGCGATCCAGAAGGCGGTG
>CAIMNN010000008.1 GCA_903842845.1 uncultured Acidobacteriaceae bacterium
CTGCATGATCGCCGCCAGCCGCATTGCAGGCTTCAGATAATCGCTGAAGACAAAGAACGTCGACCCAAACGGAATCAACCCGCCGTGCGCCGCTATTCCATTCACCGCCGCGCTCATCCCAAACTCGCGCACGCCAAAGTAGACATTTCGCCCCGCCGCATCCTCATGGAAGTTCGCGCCCGGCTTGAAAATTGTTTTCGTGGATGACGTCAGGTCCGCCGCGCCGCCAAACAGCTCCGGCACCGTGACGCCCAAAGCATTCAACACGGCACCACCCGCCGTTCTCGTCGCAACCGGCTTGTCTGTTGCAAATGTCGGCAGCACTTTATCCCAACCTGCCTTCAATTCGCCCTTCTGCACGCGCTCAAACTCCGCGGCCAGCTCCGGATGCGCAGCCTTGTACGACGCAAACAACTTCGTCCACTCGGCCTCAACCTTCGCGCCGCGCTCCACAGCACTGCGCCAATCACTCAGCGCCTCATCGGGCACCACAAAACTCTCATTCGGATCAAAGCCGAAAAACTTCTTCGTCTCCGCCAACCCTTCCGCGCCCAACGGCTCACCATGAGCCTTGCTTGTCCCTGCGCGTGGACTGCCGTAACCAATCACTGTCCGCACACGAATCAGCGTCGGCCGTTTCGTCTCCGCCTTCGCTGCGGCTATTGCAACACTTAGAGCCGTCAGATCATTCCCATCAGGCACGCTTAGCACCTGCCAGCCATACGCTTCAAAGCGCTTGGTTACATCTTCGGTGTAGCTCAGGCTCGTCGGCCCGTCGAGCGAGATGAGATTGTCGTCATAAAAAAATATCAACTTCCCCAGGCCCAGCGTCCCGGCCAAACTCGCCGCCTCGTGGCTGACGCCTTCCATCAGATCGCCATCGCCGCACAACGCAAAAGTGTGGTGGTTCACAACCTCAAAGCTCGGCCGGTTATACACCGCGGCCAGGTGCTTCTCCGCCATCGCCATACCCACGGCCATTCCAATGCCCTGGCCAAGCGGCCCGGTCGTCACTTCGACACCGTCCGTATCGCCGCGCTCCGGATGCCCAGGCGTCCGCGAGTGCCACTGCCGGAAGTTCTTCAAATCGTCCACCGTCAGGTCGTAGCCGCTCAAAAAAAGCGTGCCATACAACAACGCCGACGCATGTCCATTCGAAAGCACAAACCGGTCGCGGTCCACCCAATGCGAGTTCTTCGGGTTGTGCCGCATCACCTGCCGGAAGAGCGTGTACGCTATCGGCGCGCAGCCCAGCGGAGCTCCCGGATGCCCGCTCTTTGCCTTCTCGACCATATCCACGGCCAAAATCCGCAGCGTATTGATACTTAATAGTTCGCTCATTGCCTTTCACTCCCGCGCAAAGTCAAAAATCCCCCGCGACTCTCCATCATAAACGCAGACCAGCCTCACCGGCAGGTCTGTTTCGAACACGCAGTTGTGTGAAAATCGCAGGTGGTTTGGGTGGTTAGTCGATTACAGTTCTGCGTGCCGATCTTTCAATCTATCAAATCAATTACCGTGCTTCCATCTTTCGCTTGTACATTTCCATATCTGCGGCCTCAAGCACTTGCTCGGCTGACATCACGTCTCCACTAAACAGCTTTACGCCCATACTGCTTGTGCACATCCATTCAAGCTTGGGAAGACGCATCGGCTCCTCGCTCAGCTTTTCCAGCTTGACTACGATGCCTGCCATGGCTTCGATCGCCTGCTCCTTTTCAGTTCCCAGGTTCTCCAGCAGGAGTACAAACTCATCACCGCCGATACGCGCCACTGTATCGGCCTTGCGCACAACTGTTTTCAAACGTCGCGCGTACTCACAAAGCACTTCGTCACCGGTGCTGTGTCCATGTTGGTCATTCAGGTCCTTGAAGTGGTTCACGTCCAGATAAACCAACCCATTGATCTGATTGCTCCTCTCGCTCCTCTGTATGCAGTGCACCATTCGGTCAATAAACAGCCGCCGATTGGCAAGACCGGTCAGTGGGTCGTAATACGCAAGTGTTCCCAATTTTTTAATTTCATCTTCGGCACACTTCACTCTGGTCATATCGCGCACATTTGTCAGCAGACACTCTTCACCCTTTAACCGGAACCTGGTTATGGCAACACTTGTCTGAATCGGCACACCGCTTTTGCTGTTCACTTCAAGGCTTACATTCATGCAGGACGACGCCCCATAAAGCATTGCTACAACCTGCTCTCGGTCTAGCAAAGCCGGCCACACGCCGATCTCGACCGTCGTCTTGCCAACCAGCTCTTCTCTCGTATAACCAAATGTTTCAATAATGCGATCGTTGATATCCTGGATCATTCCATCCTCGGCCCGCGTCACTACCAACCCGTCCTGGCTCACATGGAAGGCCGCGCGATAACGTTCATTGCTCGCTTCCAGTTCCTCGATGATCCGTTTCTCTTTGGTCACATCGCGCACCACAACCACACTGCCAACAATCACGCCCTGCTCGTCACGGATCGGCGAAAAGTTGAAGCTACCAACCCACTCCTTACCCGTGTTTCGGCAGCGGATCCTGCGCTCCACATTGGACGCCATCTCGCCTGCCAGCGCCATTGAAATTGACCATTGCTCCGGCTGCAACGGCTCGCCGTTGACGTGGCAGATCTCCAGCATCCTGCGTAGTTCTATCAGCGACTTCGGGCATTCTGATTTCGACGAATACCCGTGAAGGGTGGCAAATGTATCGTTGTATTCAATAAAATTACCCTGCGCATCCGTAATAACAACCGCATCAATCATGCTGGAGAGTGCTGCTTCAAACTTTCTTGCAACCTCGTACCGCGCACGCATGGCTTCCAGTTGGTAAACACGCATTAATTTGTGCCGGCTGAACTCCACCAGGAAGATCATCATCAAGCAGTAGGCAAAATATAAACCAAGCGCCACAATATCCAATAGACTCACAGACCTGGTATGTCCATGTGGCTGAAAAATCCAGTATTCGACCACAATAATGGAAAGTACCGTGTAAAACAGGCCGTGCCAGCGGCCAAGAATGATTGTGATCAGCATCATTACCGGGAAAAATGTGAAAAATGGCGGCGGTTCTGCATTAAGCCAATTCTGTATAAGCTGATACAAGTAGTAGGAGGCAGCAAGTGCTGCAACAGTCAGTGGGATCGATATTGGCCAACGCACTTTTACTATAAAGACATTGCGTTTCATGCTTTAAGCTCCCGTCAAATCCAGCGTGACTTTCTGGGCCCGTTATAGAAACTACATAATCTGACTCTATTTGGAATGCTCAATTGTAGTTATTGTCACCAACTTTGACGGATTTTTTTAATGATTTTGAATCCATGCTTGTGGATAAGCATCCAACTTCGTAAGGGCCTCTTTACAGTTCTGTAAAGATTTTGATTCAGCCCGCAGCTTCCTTTGCATTGAAACGTAGAATCACCTAAGAAGGAGAATCACCACCCATGCCTTACGAACTCGCGCCGCTACCCTACGCTCATGACGCTCTTGAGCCCTTCATCGATACCGAAACCATGCACCTGCACCACGACAAGCACCACCAGGCTTACGTCAACAACCTGAACGCCGCGCTTGAGAAGCATCCAGAGCTCGCCGCCAAGCCGATCGACGACCTGATCCGCGACCTCGCCAGCGTTCCCGCTGAGATTCAGGGCGCAGTTCGCAACAACGGCGGCGGCCACTCCAACCACACCGCCTTTTGGGCGCTGATGGGCAAGCCCGGCACCGACGGCGTCGGCGGCAATCCGACAGGCGCAATCGCTGCGCATATCACCGCTGACTTCGGCGACTTCGAGACCTTCAAGAAGACCTTCAACGACGCAGGCCTCAAGCAGTTCGGCTCCGGCTGGGCGTGGGTCATCTTTGTTGACGGCAAGCTCAAGGTCGTTTCGACTCCAAATCAGGATTCGCCTTTGACGCAGGGCCATTTCCCAGTCCTCGGCAACGACGTTTGGGAGCACGCCTACTACCTCAAGTATCAGAATCTGCGCGCCAAGTACCTCGAGAGCTGGTGGAACGTCATCAACTGGCACGAGGTCAACCGCCGCTTCGCAATCGCCAAGGGCTAAACCATTAATCAGTAGTCAGACACCAGGGATCAGTCGCACATGCGGCTGGTCCCTTTCTTTATGATATGTTTCTCCACTTTTTATCTGCCGATGGTTCCTCGCAGCAAGTAAGGCTTCCACTTGTCATCGTTACTGTTAATGAGAAATTCTCCGTTTGTGACTTCAATTAATCCGCCCAATTTTTGTGCGAGTGGGCATGAAATTTTCGCAACAATTTCCAGATCGTCGCCGCTATATTTGAATAATCCTTCAGCAGTATAACTTCCGCTTGTGTCGGACTCGGCATTACTAAACACAACATACCAATTTGCATCATCCGATGGGACTGCATACATTGCCGTATACTCCTTTGGCAATTTAAGAATGGATTCTTTTAGTAGTCCGGCCTGATTAACTTCTTCCATGATTAATCCATTTCCCTGGCGTCTTTCGATAACCAAATGGCCGCGTCGCGAAAAAATTCTATCGGCCATCAGGTCATTCTCTGACGCGGTTTTCTCTAAATCAATAATCGGATCGCTCTGGAACAAATCTCTTTGATGCTCGCCATCGTCATTGAAAATCATCCACCGCCACTTGCCAATTCCATGTGAAGCCATATCCTGGGCAATGACGAGTATTTCATCATTTTCAAAGACTCCTATACTTGAAATCGCGGCATGTGTTTGCAGTGGTGAAACTTTTTTGAGCTTTCCGGTCAATTCATGAACTGCAATGAAATAATGTGGCTCTATATCGGGTTGGTTCAATTTTTCATTCTGTGAAATTGCCGTGAATAGATTAACAATCTCACTTGAAGATCCGCCGACAAGACCAAGATCAACAACACGCGTAAGCCCAGGATAATCGGTGCTGAAGCTGTTGTATTCCTTTTTGTTCTTGATCCTCCATATCGTGCTACCTGAAGCGTTATCCATATTGAATATTTGTGATTTTGTTACATTTTGATTAGTTTGATTGATGCTGACTACGATAAATGACCCATCATTCAATGCAATGGGAAAACCAATGCGGGCTGGCGAAAGTGGTATGGCATCCAAATATTCAGGGTCAGAAAATCTTAAAGTCGACTCATTGTATGAACGAATGGATTGACCGCCAGTCTTATTTGGTTTTGTTTCTGCCGAACTCTGGGCAAACACGGTTAATTTGGTGCTTGCACTGCTCATCAATAATGCGCAAAGCATCAAAATATGAATCGGAAGCTGATTCATCGTAATTACTCCTGAATAAAGATTTTCTTCCTTACAGCATCTGTGTTTGAGTCAAACTTAAACGAATTATCGCCAACAAGTAATTCGAAGTGCAAATCCGTTATCCTTTAAACAATGGGTTCCCCCACCACAGCACCACGCGGGCTTGAAGCCTTCGCCTTCCGCTCCTTCCGCCGTTACCAGTACGCGCGCGTTGCCGCCATCATGGGCGCTGAAGCGCAGGCAGTGGCCGTCGCATGGCAGGTCTACTCCATGACCCACCGCGCAATCGACCTAGGCTACACCGGCCTCGCGCTCTTTCTGCCCGGCCTTTTATTCCTGCTCCCGGCTGGTCATGTCGCCGACAAGGTCGACCGCCGCCGCGTCATCCTCACCTGTTACACCTTGCAATGCCTTTCCTCCGTTGCCTTGCTCGTTGTAACGCTCGTTCATTACAACAACGTCTTCGCTATTTACTCCATCCTCTTCCTCATCGGAACAGGCCGCTCATTCTCCGGGCCAGCCAGCACCGCATTCCTGCCGCAGATAATCCCACAGGAACATTTCGTCAACGCCATCACATGGGGCGCCGCAACATTTCAATTCGCCAACGTTGCCGGCCCCGCGGTCGGCGGCATCCTCTTTACGCTGCCGCTTGCACCCATCGACCAATCACTCGGTGTGCTTCAGGGCCCGGCTATCGTTTACTGCTTTACGCTCTTCACGCTGCTCTGGTTCATCGTGCTCATCAGCCTGTTGCACGTCACCCCCGGCCAGCTTGAACGACGCGAGCTCTCCATGCGTGTGCTCTTTGCCGGCTTTGAATACGTCCGCCGCACGCCCATCCTGCTCGGCTCGCTCTCGCTCGATCTCTTTGTCGTCATCCTCGGCGGAGCTGTGGCACTGATGCCCATCTTTGCGCATGAGATATTGCATGCCGGTCCGCGTGGATTGGGAATGCTACGCGCCGCACCCGCTGTCGGCGCGTTGCTTGTCTCACTGGTTCTTGTGCGCCGACCTATCCGCAACAAGGCAGGCTTGAGGCTCTTCCTCTGCGTCTCACTCTTCGGCGCGGCCACCATTCTCTTCGGCGTGTCGCGCTCGCTTTGGCTCTCGGTGCTCACGCTAGCCATCGCAGGCGCGGCGGATATGGTCAGCGTTATTATTCGTGGCTCGCTCATCCAACTCGCCACGCCGCAATATATTCGCGGGCGTGTCAGCGCGGTCAACTCGCTCTTCATCGGCGCGTCCAACGAGCTGGGCGAATTTGAAAGCGGCGCAACCGCTCAGTGGTGGGGCGCTGTGCGCGCAACCGTCTTCGGTGGAATCGGCTCGCTTGTTGTTGCCGGCACGTGGGCCGCGTTCTTCCCGGATCTGCGCAAAGCCGACGAGCTGACAGCTGCGGCCTTCGAGCAACACGTCCATCATCATGAACAGAAAAACGAGCAGAATGAAAACCGGCGCAAAAGCTTATAGCTCCTGCGCCGGTTCAGTTAAATAATTTTCTTGAAACTTACAGCTCCGCACCGCACCCCGAACAGAACCGCGAGCCTGCTGGGTTCGCACGCTGACAACGCGGACAACCAAGAAGTGTTGTGCCCTGAGCGGAGGCAGGCTGCGCGCTTAGATTTACCAGCTGACCCCAGCTCGGCATCGCAACCCCAAGCGCCGAGGCGATCGCTGCCGACTGGATCGCGTTGAACTCGCGCACTCGGCCCGGCATGAAGAAGCACTCAATGAATGAAATGAGCCACGGGAACGGCGTCCAGAAGAAGCAAAGATACAAAATGCCCAGCCCGGTGCGGCGCAGATAAAAATGATGCGCGCCAAAGCCGCCCAAAAACAGCGCCAACAAAATGCCAACAACCTCGTCGCGGCGGACCGCTTCATACTGCTGATAAAAGAGCGCCTGGGGATTCATCACCGGCGCTGTGTAGGTGCTTGCCATAAAAATCTCCTCGGTTATCAATACGCGCGCAGCGGTTTATTGGTTCCCCGACCCTTTACCTTACCGCATCCGCTCATTGATTGACCTTGAGCAACCCAGGATTAATGATTGATTTATAAACGCATATGTGTTTATCTGTTTATGGGAGCATCAACCATGGCCTCTTCCCCTGTCCGCTGGAATCTCGTCATCTCAAATGAAACCGACCGCGCTCTGCGCACCTTTCTCGCTACGGAAGGCCGCGCCCGCAAGGGGGAGCTTTCGCGCTTTGTGGAAGAGGCCGTTCAACGGCAGATCTTTGCTTCTGCGGCTGAAGCGGCCAAGCGTAAAAACACCTCTCGTTCCGCTGCTGAAATTGACTCCGCTATCGAGGAAGCCCTTACCTGGGCCAGGCAAGGCTAATGTTGGTCCTGCTCGACAGCAACCTTTTTTTCAGCGCGTTGATTTCGCCACACGGGCCGCCTGCCGCGATCTACAAAGCATGGCTGGATGGACGATTCCAGCTCCTCACCTGCCCACACCAATTGGAAGAGATTCGCCGCGCCAGCCGTTACCCCAAGTTCCGCGAGATCCTGCAACCGCATCGTGTTGGAACCATGTTGAACCGGCTGCACAACGCACAGCTCTGGAAGAAGAAGATACCTGGTCTGCACGAATCTGCCGACCCAGGCGATACCTTCCTACTCAACCTCATCGCTGCCGCTCAACCCGACTATGCCGTCACCGGCGACAAGAAAGCCGGCATCCTCAAGCTCAAGAAACTCGGCAAGACACGAATTCTCAACGCGACTGATTTTCTAAAGTCGCTCAAATAGTTCTGCCGCTTAGTATCCTCAATACAGCCCATGTCCGACTTCGCACAATCCGTCAAGCAACAGGCCGATATCGTCAAGATTATCGAGGGCTACATCCGCCTGCGCAAAACCGGCGCGGTAAACTATACGGGGCTGTGCCCGTTCCACAAGGAGAAGTCGGGTTCGTTCAGCGTGCATGCCGTCCGCCAGTTCTACCACTGCTTCGGCTGCCAGGCCTCGGGCGACGTTTTCAGCTTTGTGATGAAGCTGGAGAACGTGAGCTTTCCTGAGGCGGTGCGGATTGTGGCGCAGAAGTGCGGCATCCCGCTCCCCAAGCGCGAGTACAACTCGCCGGAAGAAGCGGCTGAAGCTCGATTGCGGCGGCAGTTGCTCGACCTTCACGAAGCCGTGACTGCGTTTTTTGAAGAGCAGCTCGCCTCGCCCGAAGGAGCGCTTGCACGCGACTATTTGGCTGGCCGCGGGCTCACGCCGGAAGGAATAAAAACTTTTCGCATCGGCTACGCGCCCGACAGCTTCAACGCACTCCGCGACCGCCTACGCTCGATGGCTGATGAAGCCACGCTGCGCGCGTCAGGGCTGTTCAGTTCCAAAGAGCAGGGCGACGGAAGTTTTGGGCCGCTGTATGACCGCTTCCGCAAGCGCATCACCTTCCCCATCAATAATGAGAGCGGCCGCGTCATCGCATTCACCGCGCGCGCGCTTGAAACCGGCGAGAAGGCCGGCGCAAAGTACATCAACTCGCCCGAGACGCCGCTCTACACAAAAGGCTCCGTCCTCTTCAACCTCGACAAAGCGAAGACAGCAATTCGCCAGGTTGACTTCGCGCTACTCGTCGAGGGGCAGATGGACTGCATCTCGGTTTACCTCCGCGGAATTTCCAGTGTGATTGCCACCAGCGGAACTGCATTCACCGCCGAGCAGGTTGCGATACTGCGCCGCCACACGCAAAACGTCGTTGTCAATTTTGACCCTGACGCGGCCGGCGCAAACGCTGCGGAAAAATCCATCGCCATGCTCACCGAAGAAGGCTTCAATATCAAGGTCGTCACACTTGAAGGCGGACTCGACCCCGACCGCTTCATCCGCGAGCGCGGCGTCGACGCGTACAAAGCAGCACTGCGCAGCGGACCACGTCTGTCCGACTATCTCATTGAGCGAGCGCGTCAGCAGCACCCCGGCGCAACCGCCGAATCAAAACTCAAGGCGATGAATTTTCTGCTGCCACATATCCGGCGCATTCCGCAAAAGCTGCTGCGCGATCAGTTTGCCGCTGATGCCGCGCAAAAGCTCGGCATTGACTCGGCCGTGCTGCGCGAAGAGCTACGCCAGGCATCGCTTAAGCGCCGCGACCATATTGAGGTCACGGCATCCGCACTCACCGAGGTCGAGCGCGTCCTGCTCCGCGCACTCGCCATCACCGACCCCGCATTTGAAGACTCGCGCCGCATCGCAACCGAGTCCATCGCCGCGCACCCGGAGTGGTTTGAGCATCTGCGCACCGCGCCGTCGCTCAGCGCACTCGCTGGCCGCGGCTCCGCGGAACCGATGGATGTCATCTCTGACCCGGCGCAGCGCGCACTCTTGGCCGAACTGCTTTTCGTTGAAGGCGAGTCGCCCAAACCGGAAGATGTCCACGGCGCAATCCACGGGCTCGAACTACGGCGTCTGCAAAATCAGCAGCGCGAGCTACGTATCCTGATTGCCGAAGCCGAACGCCGCGGCGACCACACCGAGCTCGCCATCCTCACCCAAAAAAAGCTGGAGCTTGACCGCGCTATGCGGAAGCTGCAAAATTAAATTGGTTTTCAGCTTATAATTTCAGTAATTCTCCTCACTGGAGGTACATCATGCATCTCGAACTTAGCCCAAAGAATCAAGCCGCATACGATCGTGCCTTGAGTAACGGCATGACTCCTGAAGAGATTCAGGAGCTTATTTTTAATATTCTTGACAGCGCAATCTCCCCCGAGATGGATGATTGGATCAACGAGAACAAAACCGGGATTAAAGCGCGGATGACGATTAGTCTTGCCGAAGCCGAGCGTGGCCAGTTTGTTGAGCCTGAAGAACTCACGCGGCGTTTGGATGCTGTTATCAAGGATGCTGCAAAATCAATTTCTGCATGAACAGTTACCATCTGACCGAGTTTGCAGCGCTTTCACTGGAAGAAATCATTCGTTATATCGCCATCAACAGCCCGGTTCATGCAAATAAAGTGCGACATGAGATTTTAAAATGCTGTCAACTCGTGGCGGATCGACCGAACTTGGGCAAATGTCGAACCGACTTGGCGCCTATTCCAATTCGAATGAAATCTGTAACTCGATATCCAAATTACCTGGTCTTTTATGTGCCCGAGACACAACCGTTGCAGATTCTCGACATCCTCCATGGAAAACGCAATCTGCCCCGAATCCTCGGTCGAACTTGATGCGTCTAATATACAGAGCCCAAGCCAGCCACGGCAGGCAAAATCTGAGCGTAACTGGCTGAAATACACAGTTTTGTGGTATTCTGAAGGCTCTTGAGGGACACGCACCCCCTATGCCCACCAGTGAGCCATGCGCTCCGGGCGTACCAGGCTAGACCTGAACTGCGATGAGTCCCCCTCCGTAACTGAAAAAGAAACCGCTGCTTTGCGGGCTGACCGCTGAGCGTGTCTGTTTTTTGCGCACTTTGAACTGCGTAGAAAACTTCACGTGACCAAATTGCGCCCCTGGCAGTCACATCTGCGTACGTACGCGCCGATAAAGATTCCGAGCGCGCGAGAAAAGAGATTTTTTATGGAAGAGAAATTCGGCGACGACATAAAAGACCTGATCGACACAGGCAAGGACAAAGGCTACCTCACCTACGGCGACGTCAACGAGATGATCCCCGAGGATATGAACTCAGCCGAGGACCTTGACGACTTGATCACCACCATCGACACGCAGGGCATTGCCCTCGTCGATGGCCCGAAGCATTTTGGCGACAAGGACTTTGAAGAGGAAGAAGGCGAGGACGTTGAGCTTGACCTGACGCCTGGCACCCTTGAGAAGACCAATGACCCTGTGCGCATGTACCTGCGCGAGATGGGCACCGTTCCGCTGCTCACCCGCGAAGGCGAAGTCGAAATTGCCAAGCGCATTGAGCGCGGCCAGAACCGCGTCCTCAAGGCCATCAGCCGCTCGCCCATCGTCATCCGCGAGATAGTCGCGCTCGGCGAAGACCTCAAGCGTGGCGTCCGCAACGTAAAAGAAGTTGTCATCTTCGACGAGGAAGAGCTCACCGAAGAAGTGGTGCAGGCGCGCGTTCGCGCCACTGTCGGCCGCGTTGACACCATCATCAAGTACATCAAGAAAATTGAAGCCCTCGAAGAAAAGCTCGAGAAGATCAACATCAAGACCCGCGCCAAGGAGCACCGCAAGACTCGCTGGCTCATCGCCCGCGAAAAGGTTCTCATCTCGCGCATCGTTCGCGAGCTCAAGTACACGCCCATCGAGCGCAAGCGCCTGCTCGACAAGGTCAACAAGACCGTCGACACCATGCGCACGCTGGAGCGCCAGATTCGCGCCCTTGAGCAGAAGCACGACGCCAGCAAGAGCGACGAGCTTAAAAAGGAATATCGCCGCCAGCAGAAGAACTGCCGCACTGACCTCGAGAAGACCGAGGCCGAAGCAGGTGTCTCAATCGCCGAACTCAAGCGCACACAGCGCGAGATGATTCAGGGTGACATGGACGCCGAGCAGGCCAAGCGCGAGTTGATTGAAGCCAACCTCCGCCTCGTCGTTTCAATCGCGAAGAAGTACACCAACCGCGGACTCCAGTTCCTCGACCTTATTCAGGAGGGCAACATCGGCCTCATGAAGGCCGTCGACAAGTTTGAATATCGCCGCGGCTACAAGTTCTCGACCTATGCAACGTGGTGGATTCGTCAGGCCATTACTCGCGCCATTGCGGACCAGGCCCGCACCATCCGCATCCCGGTGCACATGATCGAGACCATCAACAAGCTCATCCGCACCAGCCGCCAGTTGGTGCAGGAGTTAGGCCGCGAGCCTTCCAGCGAAGAGATTGCCCGCCGCATGGATATCCCCGTGGCCAAGGTGCGCAAGGTGCTCAAGATCGCGCAGGAGCCCATCTCGCTCGAAACGCCCATCGGCGAAGAGGAAGATTCGCACCTCGGCGACTTTATTGAGGATCGCCAGGCCGTCTCGCCCTCTGAGGCCGTCATCAGCGTCAACCTCAAGGAGTACACCTCGCAGGTTCTCCGTACCCTTACCCCTCGCGAAGAGCGCGTAATCAAGATGCGCTTCGGCCTTGAGGATGGCTCCGAACACACCCTCGAAGAGGTTGGCCAGAGCTTCCAGGTCACCCGCGAGCGCATCCGCCAAATCGAAGCCAAGGCTCTCCGCAAGCTGCGTCACCCCTCGCGCTCGCGCAAGCTCAAGGCCTTCGTTGAAGGCGTCAAAGACATGTAGCTCCAGGGATATGCAGTTCCCGGCAAAGCATCGCCGGACTTGGAACTGCAAATTGGGGCTATGTTGATCCGAAGTCGGAAAAAGGGCTCTTTTATCGAGGGCCCTTTTTCCTTGTCCCTTCGCGCGGAGATTGAAGCAGGTCAAACTATTTACAGGTTCCCTATGCAACAGCCTCAGCCGGACTCGCGACTTTAGTCAGAGGCAGCTCCCGACGGATCAAGATTATGCGGTTTCGACCCGGAATATCAGACTGATCAATCGTCATCCAAATCTGCTCCGGCTGCTGCTCGCCCTGTCCTCTAATAACGGCAAAAACAAAGACAACAACAACCCCATCGATGTGCGCTGGTTGACGGGGCACTCCATATCAGCGCATTTTCGATCCACTTGTTGGCGTTTTGAAATCCTGCCATGTGTCTTTTTCTGACGGAAAGAGCCTCATGGCATCCAGGCTTCTGTTAAGAGCAGAATCGAAAATGCTGGAGGCGGCAGGGGTCTGGAACATCGTCTCTGGGTCGGCGAATTTAGACTCTAGGGAACAATGAC
>CAIMNN010000009.1 GCA_903842845.1 uncultured Acidobacteriaceae bacterium
CAGGGAGGGCAACAAGCAAAACGGACCGGCGATCGGCCGGACAAAAAAGATGAAGGACCGGCTAATCGCCGGTCCTGTTGATTGCTTGAAATTTGTAAACGCGGCGGGTTAGTCGCCGAGGGGCTGGCCCGTTGTGGGGGTGCCGGCGGTCAACTGCTCAAAGCTGGTGCGGAGATATTTGTGTGGATTGACCGGGACCTTGTGCACGCGCACTTCGTAGTGGAGGTGCGGGCCTGTAGCGCGGCCGGATTGGCCGACATAACCGATGACCTCGCCACGCGTGACATGCTGACCGGGCAGAACGGAAACGGCGGAGAGATGACCGTAGATGGTCATCACATCATGACCGTGGTCGATGGTGATCTCGCGGCCATAGCCTGAGCCGAGCCCTGAAGCCATCACTTCGCCATCGCCGGCTGCGTGCACTGGAGTGCCATATGCGGCGGCTATATCAAGGCCAGAGTGGAAGGCGCCTTCACCGTTGAAGGGGTCCATGCGTTCGCCAAAGCTGGAGGTGACGCGACCTTCGATGGGCCAGAGCGAGGGGGCGTCGATGAGCTCGGTCCAGTCACCGTTGTAGTTCGGGGTCCAACCAACTTCAAGGGCGCGGGTGAGGCGGCCGGACATCGCCTCGTTGCGGAGATTGTAGAACTGGTCGAGTGATTGCTTCACCTGCTGCTGGTCGACGTTGTCGCTCAAAGCCAGCGAGGACGGCTGGGCAGAGGCAGCCACAACAGCCGGAGTTTCAGTGCTCTTTTTGCGGAGGCCGTAAAGCGCCGTGATCTCATTGGCCAGTGCGCCGAGCGATGCGACCTGCACATCGCGCTCATGGGCAATCTGGGCCATCTGCTTGTAGTTTTTGCGGAGTTCCTCGCGCTCTTCGCGCATCTGGTTGAAGCTTTCAGTCTTGAGGAGCATGCGTGTATAAGAGCCGGCCAGGCCGACGATGGTGAAAGTGCCCACGAGGGCTGCGATCAGGAATCCATAGACGTAATGTAGAGGCAGGGGTATCTTGCGCACACGACCGTCTTCGTCGCGGGATACGAATAATATGTAATAACGTTTCTGAGACATCAATACCCCTTGACCGTAGACCTCTAAAAGAACAGACGCAGAGTGAGGTCATCCGGTTCACTGCATACAACATTCATCGTCCAAGAAAGAGCCGGCAATCTGCTGGCAATAGTTCAGAACTGTGACGTATGAAGACACTGGTCGCGGGCAGTTACAGATGCGTCTGAAAAAGGAACCACTCTGCCAGCGAGCCTGTTTAGAGTAGCAGAGAGGGTGATTAAAAGTCAATGAAAACAAGAGGTTAGGGGAATCTGCGGGGTCATCAGCGGGCTGCAAAAAGGTGATTTGTAGCACAGGTGTATTGCGGTTCGCAGTTGAGAGGATTTTCTGGAAAGTGAGGTTCAGTACTGAGCTGAGCCCTGCAATTCATTGTTTATATTAGAGTTTCGCCTTGAGACAGGTTGAGATGGCGGGTATTGGGACAGGCCGCGTTTGTGGGTCACGGAAAAACCTTTTAGTCGGGAGATAAACGAGTTGACCGGTGCGAGGGGGTGCCTTTCGTAATAGTCTAATGCTGTGAAGAGAGTCAGAGTTGAACCGAAAGCAGTGCAGGGCGAGCTGGAGCTGATTGCAAAGATCAGGCAGCGGGCGGCGGAGGTTCCTGCGCCGCGGGTGACACGTGGGATTGGCGACGATTGCGCGCTGCTAAGGACTACTGCGGGTGAGGAGCTCGCTATCACGACAGATTTCAGCATTGAGGGGCGGCACTTCAAGTTGGAGTGGCATACGCCTGAGAGCATTGGGCACCGGGCGCTGGCGCGCGGATTGAGCGACCTGGCGGCGATGGGTGCGAAGCCGGTGGCGACGTTTTTATCTTTGGCATTGCCGAAGAAGCTGACGGCTGCGATGAAGAAAGAGCCGAGCTGGATGGACCGATTCTACGAGGGGATGCTGTCGCTGGCGAAAGAAGAGGGTGCCCCGCTGGCGGGTGGCGACCTGAGTGAGAGTTCGCTGGTGGTGGCTGATGTGATGCTGGTTGGCACTGTGCCGCGCGGGAAGGCGTTGCTGCGCTCAGGGGCTCGGGCGGGAGACAAGCTCTACGTGACGGGCGCGTTGGGCGCGGGTTTGCTTGGGTTGCGGATTCTTGAGGGCAAGCGGAAGGTGAGCGTGGAGGCAGAGACGGATGCGCTGCACAGGCATTTTTATCCGCAGCCACGGATTGAGCAGGGTGTGGCGTTGCGCGGAGTGGCGAGTGCGGCGATGGATCTGAGTGATGGGTTGTCGATGGACCTGGCGCGGCTGTGCGCGGAGTCGGGGGTTGCGGCGGAGGTGGATGCGGCGCGGTTGCCGCGCGCGATGGAGGCGACACTGGCCGAGGCGCTGCACGGCGGCGATGATTATGAGCTGCTGTTTACAGCGCCGGCTAAGAAGCGGGTGCCGAAGCGGCTGCGCGGGGTTGAGGTGACGGAGATTGGGCGGGTTGTGGTACGACGGAAGGGGCGGGCTACGGTTGCGCTGGTGGATGGGAAGAAGAAGACGGCGCTGGAGGCGAAGGGGTGGGAGCATTTTAGTTAAGACAGGGGTCAGATGTCAGAAATCAGGGGTCAGGGGAAAAACTGTAAATAGGAATAAAGGGCTTAGATAGTTGAGGATGCGGGAAGGTTCACAGTTTCACAGGGGCTGTGAATGAGTAGTTTTTTATTTTGATAAGTGGTTATTTTTCTATGGGTTTAGAGTGGTTTCACAGTTTCACTAGTGGGTTTTTGTTTTTTGCGGCTGGAAGAGCCGGGTGGCGGTTGTTGCGTCGATGGTCCATGAAGTATTGTGCGGGAAAGTGTTTGTATAATCTGCAATCAATCCCCGGTCCCCAAAGGCGAGGGACCGGGGGC
>CAIMNN010000010.1 GCA_903842845.1 uncultured Acidobacteriaceae bacterium
GCTTGTGATGGCAGTCACGCTGTTTATCGGAACTCCAACTCAATGCAATAGTCCGGTCGTCAAATTTCATGAAGCCACTTGTCTTGACTTAGCGATTCAGTGGCACGCGCTTGTAGGGCACGTACTTCGGTGTCCACTGGTTTTCGTCGAGGGCCTGGTTGAGTTCATCGGCGGTTTTGATGCCGGCAACGCCTTCGGCGATAGCTTGCATGCCGACTGCATAACCGATCTTGCGGCTTATGGAGCGTGAATCGGTGAGCGGCGGCAGAAGCACGGAGCTGCCGGATTTTGTCGGTGACAGTTCGGCGAGCTGATGCGATGCGGCCATGATCATCTTGTCGCTGACGTGGCGCGCGCGTGAAGCGATGATGCCGAGCGCGAGACCCGGGAAGATGTAGCTGTTGTTGGCCTGCGAGATGTGCACCGGCTTGCCCGCCCATTCAAAATCAGGGAAGGGGCTGCCGGAGCCGACGAGTGCGCGGCCATCGGTCCACTTATAGAGGTCCTCGGGCTTGGCCTCGGATTTTGAAGTGGGGTTTGAGAGTGGGAAGATCATCGGTCGCTCGGTGTGTTTTGCCATCTCGCGCACGACTTCTTCAGTGAATGTGTTGGGTCTGGTGGAGACGCCAACGAGCGCAGTTGGCTTCACGCGGCGCACGACTTCAAGAAGCGGAATCTCGTTGTCGATGTGCAGCCAGTCAGCGACTTCGGCTTCGGGGCGCGCGTAGGGCAACTGCTCTTCGCGGACGCTGGCGCATTTTTCGGTGAGCAGGCCGTTGCGGCCGAATGCCCAGAAGTGAGCGCGTGCTTCCTTCTCACTCATGCCGTTCTCAATCATCAGATGGACTAGCAGATTGGCGATGCCGATGCCTGCGCTGCCGAGGCCATACATCACGATGCGCTGGTCTTTAAGCGGTGTGCCGGTGACGTTGATGGCGGAGAGAATGGTCGCGGTGCAGATGGCGGCCGTGCCCTGGATGTCGTCGTTGAAGGTGCAGATGCGGTCGCGGTACTTGTCGAGCAAGTGCAGGGCGTTGGTGCCGGCGAAGTCTTCCCACTGAAGAAGAATGTGCGGCCAGCGCTTTTTGACGGCGAGAACGAACTGCTCGATGAAGTCAGCGTACTCCTGGCCGCGAACGCGTTTGTGCTTCCAACCCATGTAGAAGGGGCTGGCGAGGCGCTCTTCGTTGTCGGTGCCGACGTCAAGGAGGATGGGGAGGCAATGCTCGGGGTAGATGCCGCCGAGCGCGGTGTAGAGGGCCATTTTGCCGATCGGTATGCCCATGCCGCCTGCGCCCTGGTCGCCGAGGCCGAGGATGCGCTCGCCGTCACTGACGACGATGCACTTGACCGGGTCAAAGTGCGGATGGCTGAGGATCTGGTCCATCTTGGCGCGGTTGGGGTAGTCGATGAAGAGGCCGCGGGGGCGACGCCAGAACTCGCTGAAGCGCTGGCAGCCTTCGCCAACGGTTGGCGTATAGACGATTGGCAGCATCTCTTCGATGTGCTCGAGCACCAGTGCGTAGAAGAGAGTTTCGTTGATGTCCTGAAGGTCGCGCAGGAAGACGTATTTATGGAAGCTTGAAGCTTCCTCACGGAATGCCATCATGCGGCGTTCGATCTGCTCTTCAAGCGAGCCAACGTGCGGAGGCAGAAGTCCGTGCAGATGGAACTCGTCGCGCTCCTCTTCGGTGAAGGCGGTGCCTTTGTTGAGCAGCGGTGCGTTTACGAGCGAGAATCCGGCAAGTGACACGTTGCGAGGTGAATCAAGATGTGAAGAGGCGTAAGTACCCATACAGTTTTTCTCCCGTTTGAAACCGGGAGTTAGTATAGCTCTCGCGAGTTACAAGTTCAGTGAACAATGAACACAGATTTGTGCTCAGCGGCACGCGGAGATGAGCCTTCACTGATCTTTAATTTTTGAGGATGGTGGGCGGTCAGGGACTCGAACCCCGGGCCTCTTCCGTGTGAAGGAAGCGCTCTAACCAACTGAGCTAACCGCCCAACTGAACGGGTGGGGTGAAATCATGCGGTGGCGGCGAAAAAACACGCTGTCCGATTGACTCCACTTGATTTAGAGTATCACCAGTGAGCCGGTAGGACAAACAGGCTCGTGGATTTGAAAATCAAAGGGCCAGTTGGCGTAAGTCAGCTCCGCAACTGTAGTTTTGGCCTGTAGAATGAAGCAACTAGCCGCAATCCTTGAAGTATGGCCCTGAAGCTGTTTACAACGCGATTGTTTGGCCGCTCACCGGGCGAAGGCTCGTCAGAGGCAGAGGGTGCGCTTGGTCCATTGCCCGGAATGGCGCTGATGGCGGCTGGTTCTGGCTCCGGTTCAGGATCCGGCTCCGGTTCTGGCTCTACCGGCCGCGCGGGGAATAAAAAATCTCAAATAGAATCCAAGGAATCCGCGCAACCTTCTCAGCCAAATGGGGTTGAAGAGGATATGGCGAGTCTTGCACTGGATAACTCGAGTATAGGTGCGACGGAGATAGCAGCGCGGTCGGCAGCGGCACGGGCGGCGGCACTGGCTGAGACCGGCGACAATCCCGCGGAGCTTTCTGATGCGGCAATCATGTTGCGCGTTGCGGCGGGTGACGACTCCTGCTTCGACTTTTTGGTGCAGAAACACCACCGCGCGATGATCTACTTTTTGAATCGCATGGTGCACAACCAGTCGGTTGCCGAGGAACTGGCGCAAGAGGTTTTTCTGCGCGTGTATCGTTCGCGTGAGAGCTACCGCGCCGAGGCAAAGTTCACCACGTGGCTTTACCGGATAGCGACGAACCTGGCTGTGAACCACGCGCGCGATACGCGCCATGAACGCACGGCGCAGACCATCTACCTGGACCAGCCGGACCCGGAGACGGGCAGCACGCCGGATGTGGCGGACGATGAGCCGTCGGTGGAGAAGCGTTTGATGCAGGACGAGCGCATGGCGGCTATCCGCACGCACGTGATGGCATTGCCGGAGCGGCAGCGGCAGGCGGTGTTGATGCACAAGTATCAAGGGCTGGATTATCGCGAGATTGGCGAAGTTTTGAGTTTGAGCGAGTCGGCGACCAAGTCGCTGCTCTTCCGCGCATACCAGACGCTGCGCGACAAGCTGAAGGATTTTGTTTAACCCTGCTTAGGCGGGCCAAATTTTGAAGTGGAACCTCCAGTGAAAAGGGGGAAAGAAAATGACGAAGATGACGACAAAATGCGATGAACTGGTACTGGCCGAGATGCTCTTTGAGCCCGAAGCTGCCAGCGAACAGGTGAAGACGCACGTTGCAGCCTGCGAGGGTTGCAGCAAGCAACTGGCCGAGCTGAAGGCTACGATGAACCTTCTTGACGATTGGAAGGCGGCCGAGCCGAGCCCCTACTTTATGACGCGGATGAATGCGCGCCTCGACGAGGAGCGCAATGCCGCGCCCGCCGGATTTTTTGAGCGGATGCGCGCGCGCTTCGCATATGGTCCACAGCACACATTCCGTCCGGTTGCGGCGATGGCGCTCACGGTGATGCTGCTTGTTGGCGGAGGCGCGTATGTCAGCTACTCTGGTGTGCTCGATAGCGCAGCCCCTCAAGGTCATACAACTGCGGTTGTGCACGATCTGCAAAACCTCGACAGCAATGCGCAGTTGCTGGACCAGTTGGAAGCAATGTCGAATACGCAGGACAACAACAACAGCGGCGACTGAGCGCAAGCAGCAGAGTTGAATTTTTTGGGGAGCAAGTGATGTTGATGGCAGGCAAACAAAACAAGATCGGGCAACGGCTGGCGATTCTTTCGCTGTTGAGCCCCTTCTTCTTTTTGTCTGCGCAACAGCCGGTTCAACGGCCTGCCTATAATGGGATTCAAACTGCACCGCAGAGTAACCCACAACGACCCGCATACCAACCCGCGAACCCTGCGCCTGCGGGTGCGGTGAATCGCAACGGCAACACGCAGCCGAACAACATTCAGGGGCATAACACGCTTTCGCCGCGCCCAACGGACCAGCTACGCACCGTCAGCCCGCCTGGGCACTTGGCCGATTGGCTCAGTCAGCACCGCGACCTTCCACCGGAACGGCAGGAAGAACTGCTTCGCCGCGACCCATATTTCATTCGGCTGAATCCGGTGGAGCAGCGCAAGGTCATCAATCAGCTGTATCGCGTGAACCAGATGAGCGACCAGCAGCGTGAACGGCGCATGGCGCGCGCTGAGGCCATTGAACGGTTGAGCCCGCAGGAGAAAATGCAGGTCAACGCGTCGATGCAGCGCATGCAGATGTTGCCCGAAGACCGCCGTCAGATGATCCGCAAAGCCTTCCGCGATTTGCGCGGTGTTCCGCCGGAGCAGCGCGATGTGGTTTTGGGTTCGGCTTACTACCGCACGACATTCAGCCCCGACGAGCGGCTGATTCTGCACGACCTGTTGAAGGTTGAACCGTTCGAACCGCTGCGATAACAGATTTCAGTAATAAAAGGGCGCTCGATTGAGCGCCCTTTGGATTACAAGTACAAACTCTAATTATCCACTTTGGCCGCTGCGACCATCGATTCCATTATCTGTTCTGAAACTTCTTTTACGGCGCCGGGCGAGTGCGAGAGGAAGAGCGTGTTCGTCTTGTCGCTTTCGCCGATGGACTTGAGCGTGTCAAAGTATTGCGTCACCATGACGAGCTGCATCACATCTTTGGATGTTGCGCCGTCAACGCATTTCTGGAACTGCTCGATTGAGACCTGCAAGCCTTCGATGATGGCCTTGCGTTGGTTGGCGATGCCCTGGCCTTGCAGCGCCTTGCTTTCGGCTTCGGCTTCGGCCTTTTTAACGACGAGAATTTTTTCGGCCTCACCGCGTGCGTTGGCGGCAACCTGCTCGCGCTGCGCGGCGTTGATGTCGTTCATGGCGGATTTTACTTTCTGGTCCGGTACGATATCGGTGACGAGGACGTTCACAATTTCGTAGCCGAAAGCGGCCATGTCGGCGTCGAGTTCCTGCTTGACGGCGGCGGCGATGCTCGATTGGGTTGCGAAGACCTCGTCGAGCGTCATGCCGGGAACGTGGCCAAGGATGACCTGCTCCACATAGGACTTGATCTGCGCGACCGGGTCAGAGAGTTTGTAGAAGGCGTCGTATGCTTTCTCCGGGCGGACGCGGTTCTGCACCGAGATGGGGATGGTGACGAAGACGTTGTCCTTGGTCTTGGTCTCCATGGTGAGCGTAATCTGGTTGACGCGCAGGCTGATGCGACCGGCGAGCGTGTCAAGGAATGGGACTTTCCAGTTCAGGCCGGCCTCGGCGATGCGCGTGAACTTGCCGAAGCGCGTGACCACGGCAACCTCAGCCGTGCGCACGGTGAAGAAGCTGCCGAAGATGATGTAGAGAACGAAGAATGCGCCGATGGCGAAGACGATCAGAAAGAACGGAACCATAAATGCTCCTTGCCACCGTGATTTGCGTGGCAGGAGCGATTATACAGAATGGGCGTTAAGCGTCGAGCGTCTAGTCAATAGGATGCAATGTGTAAACGCACATTGCGAGTCGCTAATGATTCTTTCGTTGTCTCTACTGGCTAGACGCTAAACGCTTGACGCTGTTTTACTGCATCTTCTTTTCGTGGATGACCATCCAGGCGACGCCGAATTTGTCTTCGAACATGCCGAAGCGGTGCGCGAAAAACTGCTCACCCATGGGCATGGTGATCTTGCCGCCTTCGGAGAGGAC
>CAIMNN010000011.1 GCA_903842845.1 uncultured Acidobacteriaceae bacterium
GCGTCGAATGCGGTTGAGCGCGCGGTGGAGATTGGCGCGAATACGTTTCAGATTTTTTCGGCAAGTCCGCGGATGTATCGCGCGCCGAAGGTGAAGCCGGAGCAGGCAGAACGGATGCGTGAGCTGCGCAAGAAGTTCGACGTGGGGCCGCTGGTGATACACGCCGGATATTTGATCAACGTCTGCGCGCAGTCGGATGAAATCCGCGAGAAGAGCATTGCGGCGTTCCGCGGTGAGATTGAGCGGGCGCTTGCGTTGGGGTCCGAGGGGCTGGTGCTGCATCCGGGATCGTGGAAGGGATTGACGCGCGAAGAGGGATTGAAGCGCGCGGCGGATTCGATTGCGAAGGCGATTGACGGGATTGAGTGGCAGGGAACGGGCTTTGAGGTATTGATTGAGAACACGGCGGGCGCGGAGTTCAGCCTGGGCGGAAGTTTTGAGCAGGTGGCAGAGCTGGTGGAGAGGTTGCGTCCGGTTGCGCCGATGGGCGTTTGTCTGGACACGTGTCATACGCATGTTGCGGGGTACGATCTGGTGAGCGCCGAGGGGTACGAGGATACTTTGAAGCAGATTGCGGCGACGGTGACGTTTGAAGCAGTGAAGGTGTGGCATTGCAATGACGCCAAGGCTGCACGCGGATCCAAGCTGGACCGGCATGAGCATATTGGTGAGGGAACCATGGGGTTGGAGCCGTTTCGGAGGCTGTTGAACGACAAGCGGTTTGCGCATACGGCGTTTATTGCGGAGACTCCGCAGGACGAGCCGGGGGATGATGAGCGGGATGTGAAGGCGTTGCTGGGGCTGGTGAAGTGATTGCGTCGAGTGAGGGCTCAAATAATGGAGGCGCTTGCTCCTACAGCTTGCTTTCTTTGACGACCAGATATGAGGTCAGCGCAGTGCCGTCGTCGAGCGAGATGTTGCCTGCTTCAAATTGATAAGTAAATGAGTGCGTGCCGATGATTGTTGGGGTGACGGGAGCGTAGGCGGCTTTTGCGCCGGCGGCGGTGAAGTCCAGGCCGGGTTTTACTTCCAAGGTGAGGTAACCGTACGGGGTTGAATCCTGAAAGAAGAGGCAGATGGCGTCGTTGAACTCAGGCGAGAGGATGCATGCGGCAGAGCGTCCAGGTGCGGGGTCCTGCGCGTGGAGCAGAGGGCCGAAGATGCTGTCGGTTAGACCGGAGCGCCAGGCTGCTTCGTCGAAGTACGTGGCGCTGTAACTTGCGAGCGAGTCGCGGTTGAGCTGATGGGCCGCATCAGCGGTTAGGCGGACCAGGGGCATCCGCGGTGCATCTTGCGCGTTGAATGTGGGCGCTAAGCAAAGGAGTAATAGAGGGTATAGGTACACAGTAAGCTTTCTCATGGTCAGAAATTCTAGCATGAGAAAAAAACACTTATTGTGACTTAGTTAAAAGAAGATGAACATTGTGACGGGTCACACGGAAGTACAACCGCTCAGTGTGCGCCTTCCGTGATGATCTCGGCAGGGATCAACGTGCCATTATCGAGCACGGATTGACCGTCAGTAATCTTGTTCTTATCCTTATCCGCGTGCTTCTGGAGCAGTTCGGGAGTGATGGGCTTGTAGGCTGCTTTAACCTCATCGACTGTGTATTGATGGCCGACTTCTACCTTCAGCGCTGCGACGCCAAAGGGTTTGTGATCTTGAAAATAAACGCAGGTGGCATCGTTGGAGAGTTCAGACATGATGCAAACCAGCGCCTGTCCTTTTTTTTCATCCTGTGCACCAAGGAATGCGCCGAAGAGCTTGTCAGAAAGTGCATTATGCCAAGCTGAGCTGTCGATGATGAATCCATTGTAGTAATCGATGGAATCCCGTTGCATGTTGTAGGCAACATCAGAAGCCAGGCGGACATACTCTTCTTTGGTGAGGTGCTTAGCCGCCGAGTCTTGCGCCAGTTGTGGAAGCGCATGCTGCGTCTTATGCTGCCCGGGCGGTTCGAGTAGATCCGGGGTGATGGGCTTGAAGGCGTTCTTGATGGCATCAACCGTGAATCTGTCACCGACGTCGTTCTTGATTGCGACATAACCATACGGTTTGTCTCCGTCAAAGTAAACGCAGATGGCGTCGTTATTTGTGAACTCGAGAATGACGCAACCCAATGCGCGGCCCGGCTTCTCCTCCTGCGCGTTGAGGAAGGGGCCGAAGAGACTGTCGTTGAGCGAGTCGTGCCAGTTCTCGGGCGTGATGCTCCAGCCGTAGTAATTGGCCAGTGACGGCCGCTGCACATTGCGCGCCACATACGAGGCGATGCGCATGTAGTCGGCATCGGACAAGGCCTGGGCGTTGCTGAAAGTGGCAACACCAAGAAATGTAGTAACGATGAGCTTACAGAGGAGAGATTTTGTCGGCATTCATCTTTATGTATAAACCGGTTTATTGGCGGATAGTCGTTAGCAGTGCATAAATTATCTGTTTATTCAAAGGAACATTCAGTTGTGATGAACGCCGGTATTTTTGCAGGTGATGCTAAGGCATTTAGAATAATTCTGTTATGGATGAAGCGAAAGAATTGCGTTACGAACCCTCGGCGATAGAGCCGAAGTGGCAGGCACGATGGGCGGCAGACGCGAAGATGTATGCCGCGGAACCGCATGACTGTGGCAAGCCGAAGTATTACGTGCTTGAGATGTTGCCGTACCCGAGCGGACAACTGCACATGGGGCACGTACGGAACTACTCGATTGGCGATGCGCTGGCGCGCTCGAAGTGGATGCTCGGCTACAACGTGCTGCACCCGATGGGCTGGGACGCGTTTGGATTGCCGGCCGAGAATGCCGCGCTCAAAAACAATACTCCGCCGAAGGAATGGACGCTGAGCAACATTGCCGCGATGAAGCGGCAGATGGAGCGGCTCGGACTGGGCTACGACTGGGCGACCGAGGTGACGACGTGTTTGCCCGAGTACTACCGCTGGAACCAGTGGTTCTTTTTGCGGATGTACGAGAAGGGCCTGGCGTACCGCAAAAAGAGCAAGGTGAACTGGTGCCGCGAGTGCGCGACGGTGTTGGCGAACGAGCAAGTGGTCAACGGCTGCTGCTGGCGTCACGATGATGTGATCGTTGAGCAGCGCGACCTGGTGCAGTGGTTCTTCAGGATCACTGCGTACGCCGATGAGTTGCTGGAGGGATTGGACAAGCTGGATGGCTGGCCGGAGAAGGTGCGCACGATGCAGCGCAACTGGATAGGGCGCAGCGAGGGGACGGATATTGATTTCTTCCTGGATGACGATGGA
>CAIMNN010000012.1 GCA_903842845.1 uncultured Acidobacteriaceae bacterium
AGCAAAACTCCGTGTCGCACTGATGACCAGTTCCAGATACCGCCCGCCACGCCCCTCACGCAACTTCGACTGGTTGTACATCCAGTGAATCTCTCGGTCCAGCAGCACCGCATGGTCAAGCTCAGTAATGTCGCGGTCAAACCATAGATGCACACTGCATATCGGCCAATGCACTAATCCTTCCGTCTGCGCCTTCAGCGCCTCCGCCCCGGCCACATTCGGCAAACCCGCCATCAACTTCCCCATCGCCTCAAACGGCAATGCAAGAATCACAAACTCAGATTCAATTTCACCTTCTCGCGCATGAATCTTCCACTTCTGCCGCGACTCATCCCACTCCGCGCCCTCAATATTTGTATTGAAGTGAACTGCCCCGCCGCGCGCAGCCAAATACTCCGGCACAGGCGCATACAACTCACTCAGCGGCACACGGCTCATCCCCATTGCACCAGCCTCGGCCGAATTCAAAAACAACTCGCGTATCACCTTCGCCGCATACGGAACCGAAATCTCCTCAAGCTCCGCATTCAACGCACTCGCAATCACCAGACGCCAAAATCTGTTCGTCACCTGCTCCGTCTGCTTGTGCCGCTTCAGCCATTCCGCCAGCGACTCGCCACGCTCCACCATTGCCACCGGCTTCATCATCGTGCGTATCGCACGCGCCAGCGCCAGCTTGTCCTTCCAATCAAACGCATGCGCCGCAAGAATTCTCGGCATCCCATGCAGCGGCGCAGGCAAAATTCCAGGCCCCAGCAACGACCGCCTTCCGCCCGGCTCAATCATCACCATCTCGCGGGTCCAGTGAATCTTCTCCGCAACGCCAATACGCTTGTAAAAACCAATCAAATTCGTACAGCAACCAAACAGCACATGCTGGCAGTTGTCTATCGTCTCGCCCACCGGATGCGCGTACGACGATGCCCTTCCACCTAAATACCCGCGCCGCTCAAGCAACTCGACGCGCCAGCCCGCCTCGGCCAGCGCGCACGCCGCGCTCATGCCGGCCACGCCTCCGCCTACAACGGTTACGCTTTTCGATTGTGCAATTGTCTCGGGCAATTCAAGCCTCAGTGTGTACCATTCAATTCTATATTTATGAAAGCAGCCGCACCCAAAGCATCTTCATCATGCCCGTCAACAGAATCGCCAGCTTTTGCCACGTCGGCACCGATGCGCGCCTCGTGAACACATCGCAATCTGCCTTCTCAATCCGCCGAAGCAACTGATGATAAATAGTCACCAGTACCCACAACGCCGGCCGGCTCTCGCGATCAATCAACGGCAACAACTCCACAGCCGAGCGGTAATACTCCTCCGCCTTGTCCGCCAGTTCTTTGATCAGTTGCTTCTCCGCAAACGACGGCGCACTGCCCGCCTTCCGCCCCATCAACGATGCAACCGAAATCCCGTGCGCTTCGAGCATCTCAACCGGAAGATAAACCCGGTTCCTCGCCGCATCTTCCGCTACATCTCGCAAAATATTCGTCAACTGAAACGCAATCCCCGTCCGCTCGGCCAACTTCTCCGCCCGCGGGTCCGAATAACCAAAGATGCGAATACAAACCAACCCCACCACCGACGCAACGAGATAACAATATTTATACAGGTCCTGAAATGTGGCATAAGTATCCGGCTCATGCGCCGCAGCAGCCCGGTCCAGGTCCATCGTCGTGCCTGCAACCAGTTCGTCCAACAGCGCAAATGGAATTGCAAATCGCTCGCATGCATCGCGCACTGCAAGGAAAACCGGGTCCGCAGTCGCTACACCTTGCCGGGCATGATGCCACTCCACAATCCACGCATCCAACTGCTTGCGCCGCTCAGCAATCGTAAACTGCTCGTCGTCGGAAAGGTCATCCGCTTTGCGCATGAACGCATAGATCGCGCAGATGGCATTGCGCCGCGGCTCGGGCAGCGCCACAAATGAATAATAAAAATTCTTTGCCTCGCGCTTGGCTATCGCGCGGCAGGTTGCGTACGCTGCGGTCAGTTCCCCGTTCACGCTGCCGCCTTTGCTCCCAGCCGAAGACCCGGGATCAACTTGCCCATCACGGCCCTCAGCGCGAGCGCCATCTTAGTGCCTTTGGATATCGCCGGCCGCGCACTCAGCACATCAAAATGCTGCCGCTCTATCGCATTCAAAATCTCCAACCCGCCGCGACTAAATAGATCTAAATCCAACGCCAACTCACGGTCCACCATCCCTATCAGTGGCAACCCGCGATGAAACAACGCCCGCGCATAATCCACTTCATATTGCAGCAACGCGCGAAACTCCAGCGTAGCCTGCTTCCCCGCAATCATCTCTTCGCTCACCTTGAAACGCCGCATATCATCAAGCGGCAAATACACGCGCCCCTTCTCGTAATCAACGCGCACATCCTGCCAAAAGTTTGCCAACTGCAACGCCGAACACGTCGCATCAGAGAGCGCAAACCGCTCCGCATCGCGATAGCCACAGATATAAAGCACCAGCCGGCCCACCGGATTCGCCGAGTAATGGCAGTACCCAAGCACCTGCTCCATATTCTCAAAGCGCGTCACAGTCTGGTCCTGTCGAAAAGCAACCAGAAGATCCGCAAACGGCTCTTTCGGAATATCGCACTCGCGAATCGTCTCGCCCAGCGCAACAAACACTGGATGCCGCGCCTTGCCCTCATAGCATGCATCTAGCTCGCGGCCCCACAGATCAAGCAGCGCAAGCGACGCATCCGGGTCCCCAACCTCATCGCCCAAATCATCCGAGATGCGGCAGTACGCATACAGCGCATGGAAATGCGGCCGCAACTTCTTCGGCAAAAACCAACTCGCTACATGGAAATTTTCATAATGACTATCAGACAGCGCGCGGCAATATGCCCTCGCCTCATCCAGCGTCGGAGCAACCGCAGGCATGCGATAACTCGCCGGCAACGCCTGCCAGCCGCGCTCGATCAATTCTTCTTGGCTTGCTCTCACAGGCATCCGCGTCCACTTTACTCTATCTGGTGTCTGATCTTTTCAATGATCGACGTCACTGCCGGATAGATCGCTGTCTTGATCTCATGGCTGCGGTTCATCAATCGCTCAAAGACATTGTTCAATTCGTACAAGTGCGCCTGCCCTGTGATAAATGCATCCGCCTGGAACTTGCCGCCCGCAATCAGGTCAAGTGCGCGCTTGCAAATGGCCGGAGTGTGGTGGAATGTAGCGCGCAGTGTGATGTCGCTGTAGTGAATGCGATTCGTGTCGATGCGCACATGGGTTCCGGCTGCACAACCGCCGAAGAAATTAACCGTCCCACCCTTGCGCACCATCTCAACCGCCTGCTCCCAGGTCTCCGGCACGCCAACCGCCTCGATCACTATATCAGCGCCCTTGCGGCTGCCTGTTATCTCCTGCACTGCTTCAATAGCCTTAGACTTCTTCGTCGTCTGCACAATATGCTTCGCGCCAAGCTGCTTGGCAGCCTGCACCTGTCCATCATGCTTGACGACCGCAATCACATCGCAACCCTGGATCGCCGCAACATGCATCATCAACAATCCCAGCGGCCCACCGCCGATAATGGCGACCATATCGCCAGGATGCGGCATTGAATCTTCAAATCCATGCACCGCGCATGCCAGCGGCTCGGTCAATGCTGCGTACTCAAATGGAACGTTATCCGGTATATGAAGCGTGTTCTTCTCAACAATACGCGACGGAATGCGGATGAACTCGGCATACGCGCCGTTGTTGAACAACAGGTCGTCGCAAAGATTTTCTTGATTGCGTTTGCAGAAGAAACAATTGCCGCATGGCGCAGAGTTCAACGCCACGACGCGGTCGCCGACTGAAAACCCACTGGCTCCCGGGCCAACTTCAACCACCGTCCCGGCCTGTTCGTGCCCAAACAGCGCAGGCGGCACGATCATCTTCGCGTGATATCCACGACGAAAAACCTTCAGGTCCGTGCCGCATGTCAACGCCACGCCAACCTGGACTATCAGCTCACCTGTCTCCGCGCGCGGAATGGGCACATGCTCAATGCGGACATCTTCACGTCCGTGCAGTACCGCGGCTTGCATCGTCGTCGACATCGTATTACTCCGCCCCTGCGCCCATACGGGACTCGATCATTATCTTCATCGAGTCGGCCTTCGGATGTGACGCCACATCGATCGCCGTAACCGAATCTTCCAGCTGAAAACGGTGCGTGATTAGCTTGGTAAGATCAAAACCATGCTTGTATCCGTTCAGGACCAGTTCCTTCACCTCCTCGGCGAACTCAAATGTCGCCGAGTAGGAACCGATAAGGTCCTTCTCGTCCATGCAAACTGCACCGGGGTTGATTGTAGTCTCTCCGTGCTGGGTTTGCGCAAATAATAGAACCTTGCCGCCGGGCCGTGCAGCATCCATCGCCGTCTGGATCAGAGAATTTCCGCCGACCGCCAGTATCACCGCGTCTGCGCCGCGCCCATCGGTCTCATTTTTCATCCGCTCAACAACGTTTTCCGTGCCGGCATGGAGGGGGTTCTTCAGCCCGAAGTTGGCCGCAACCTTGTGCCGCTCCGGATAAAGGTCTGATGTAAATACGCGCGCACCGGTCTGCGCCGAAAGCGCCGCCAGCATGATTCCAATCGGCCCCTGCCCTATCACCAGCACCGTCTCATCCGCTGCCAGGTTCAACCGTTTCACTGCCTTTAATATCGTGTTAACCGGCTCAATGAACGCCGCCTGCTCAAACGGCACGTCGTCAGGAATCGCAACGACTCCGCCGCCTTCGACTATCCAATCCATCACGCGGATGTACTCGGCAAATCCGCCACCTGATGGTTCAAGCCCCGCCGTCGCGCCCACCTTCTTGTACTGCGCGCACTGCGCTGGCGTGTGCTTCCGGCAGTAGTAGCAATGCCCGCACGGCACATGATGATAAACCTGAACTCGGTCGCCGACCTTGAAGCGCGTCACGCCTTGGCCAGTTGCAACAACCGTCCCGGCCATCTCGTGGCCAAAAATGCGCGGCGACGAGTGCGAGCCGGTATGGATCTTCTTCAGGTCCGTCCCGCAGATTCCACACGTCGCAATGCGCACCAGCAACTCGCCCGCACCTATCTCCGGCACGGAAACCGTCTCAATCTGCACATCGTTCACGCCGCGATATACAGCCGCACGCATCGTTGCCGGAATGGCAACGTTCGACGCAACATCACCGGGTTGGGTCAGTGTGCTCATGCTGTGTTTTTAAGTTCGCGCTCGACTTCAGCGCAATGATTC
>CAIMNN010000013.1 GCA_903842845.1 uncultured Acidobacteriaceae bacterium
GCCCAGGGCTATGCAGGCCGCATGCGCGGAGCAAACATGGCGGCAGAATTCGTCCAGCAGCGCGGACTTGCCAATGCCGGTTTCCCCGGAGACGAAAACGATGCGCCGTTGCCCGCCGTCAGCAAGCTGCAGCTGCTGGATGAGAGCGGCCAGTTCCTGATCGCGGCCCACTACGAGGCCCGTCCTGGCGGGCGATTGGGTGTGAGGTGAAGCAGAAAGGTGGAGCGGCGCTGCCTGCTCGATGACGGGCGCGACAAAACAGTAGCCTCGTTTGGGCAGAGTCTGAATAAAGCGGGGCCGGCCGGCTTCATCGCCGAGGAGCTTGCGCAGTTCGAGCACATAGGTGCGCAGGACCTGTGGCTGAACAAAGGTCTCGGGCCAGAGCGCATCGAGAAGTTCGTTATGCGTGATGAGGCGGCCCGGATTTTCAACCAGATAGCGAAGGACCGCGAAGGGCTTGGGCGCAAGGGGGATTTGAGCGCCATGTTGCCAAAGGCACTCGTTGGCTGTGTCCAGTCCAAACGATTGGAACTGCTTCATCCCCGCGAACCTCCGGCTAGCATCCGAATTGAGAGCATTGCAGCAATCCAACTGCCACTTGAACGACTGCCTTGGCCGGTCGAACTGAAGGACATGCAGGAAGATGGCAGCTGCGTTGCGCACTCAATGATGCACGCAGTGGCCAATTCCGGACACTGGTGTTCGAACCCGAACAGTACGGCACGAAGCGAGGTAGCGCTTCTGATGTGCACAAGTTGATACGCGGAGCTTGAGTGCGCTGTTCCACGCAAAGGCGAGCAACAGGGTTGGACGAGAAGACTGAATGAAAGGGCAGCAAACTCCGTTGGTGATTTTTTGAGGAGCTGCGCTTCAGGGATGACGGCCAATCCATGCGCGAGCGGAGCAGGGTCTCACAATGTGATGGGACGCACTGCCAATTGTGATGGTGGATGAGATAAAGGAGTTGGGCGTATCTGGCAATTTGCAGAGTTTACGGGCCCCAATCCCCCCGGAAAGTGAGAACATGACCCCGATGGCTGCTGAGGGAACACTTGTCGATTTTCAGGCTTCGTGGACAGATCTGGAGATGCCCGCGGCCGTGCGCGAGGTGCTGAGCGCTGCGCCGCTGGTGCAGACTCCAGAGAGCCGGCAGCAACTGATGGACTGGGCGCTGGGGCGAACCACAGGGGAGACCGACTGGACCTTGGGCAACCGCGAGGACCACGGGCAGTACGAGGCGGTGTTTCAAACGCCGGGATTTGGACGCATCTCCGAAGCCGTGATTACCAAGGCGCGGAATGGTCTGGCCATCAACTTTCCCGACCCGGCCATGCGGCGGCGCGACCCGGATGCGATGGTGATTGGGGATAAGCTGCCGACCGACAAGCCAACGTACGAAGAGCGGTTCGGCGAGAGCTTTGACAAGACCCGCCAGCAGACCCTGGATTGGTTGAAGTCGCAGGAGTTGGTGGCCATGCCGTTCTACGCTGGTACCGACGCATTGCGCTACGGCAGTCTGCTGATTGTTCCGCGCCAGGCGGCATTTTTTGCCGCGGCCCTGGCGGATTTGCAAGGGATGATTCCACGCAGCCAGGTTCCGGCGGAGTTCAGAATTTCAGGCGGCGTGCTGTTTGTTGCGCCGCCGTTCCGGCACACGCACTTTGCAGGGCGGCAGGTGGTGGTTCACGACCGGCAGGAGACCTACCAGGAAGTGTTCGCCTACAACCTGTATCCGGGTCCGAGCGCCAAAAAGGGCGTGTACTCCATGCTGCTGGACCGCGGCGAGCGAGAGGGCTGGACGACCAACCATTGTGCGGCAGTGGCGGTGGAGA
>CAIMNN010000014.1 GCA_903842845.1 uncultured Acidobacteriaceae bacterium
ACACCGCCGCATCTCCGAAGCTGCCGGCACGCTTGCCCGCAATCTCAGCCCCCAACGCCTCGCACGCGTCTTCAATCAATTTCAGCCCATGCCGCTCGCACATCGCGCGCAACTCCACCATCTGCGCCGGCACACCAAACGTATGCACCACGATCACCGCTCGCGTCCTCGGCGTCACCGCCGCCTCCACCGTCGCAGCCGTGATGTTCAGCGTCGCCTCGTCAATCTCCGCAAACACCGGACGCGCACCCACCTGCACCACCACATTCGCCAGCGCCACAAACGCAAACGACGGAATCACCACCTCATCGCCAGCGCCAACGCCCAGTGCAACCAGCGCCATGTGCAACGCCGCCGTTCCGCTGCTCACTGCAACTGCGTCGTCAACACCCAGATACTGCGCAAACTCCCGCTCAAACCCGCTCAACTCCGGCCCAAAGCACAACTGCGGCCCCTCAAGTACGCGCAGCACCGCCGCCCGCTCTGCATCAGTTATATCGGGCGACGAAAGCGGTATGTTGATTCGGATGCTCATCTCGTTCCTGTCTTTTGAATCACATCTACTCGACTACCCATTAGTTGACTCATTGCTCTATGCTCCAACAAAACCCCTACTGGCTAGGCCCTAAACGCTAGACGCTGTTGAGTGGCGTTGGCGCCTTGATCAAAATATTTTCAAGACTCACGCTCTCCAACACATCAGCAATCTTCACCGCGGCCGTGCCATCGCCATACGGGTTCTTCATCCCGGCGAGCGACGCGCGAAACTCCGCACTCAGCGCGCGTTTCACTCCCGCCGCAATCTCTCCGCGTTCGGCCGCAGCGTCAATCACGTTCTTCGCGCGCTCACGTCCCTGCTGCCGCATCCCAACGTTCACCACCGGCAGCGCAAAGCTCGCCGCCTCCATAATTCCACTCGACGAGTTTCCCAGCATCGCATCGACCTCGCGCATCAGGCTCCAGTAGGTCACCACGTCCAGGCTCACAAAAATCTCCACGCCCGCACGCCGCGCTGCCAACTCCTTCACACGCGTAATCAGTTCGTTGCTTCCCGCGTCCGCATTCGGATAAACAAATATCAGCTGCTTCCCCGCATCCACGCTCTCCACCGCAGCAAAAAACTCCTCCGCCTCGCTCGTCGTGTCTTCGAGTATCGTCACCGGATGATACGCCACCAGCACACTTGGCTTCTTCAAACTCACCTCATGCCCCGCCGCCGCGCTCAACTTCGCCTCAACCTCCTCACGCGTCAACAGCTTCGACCGCGTGATGTGGTCCATCGACGGCGCGCCCGCATGGTGAACCCGCCACGCCTCTTCGCCCATCGCAATCACCCGCCGCCGCGCAGTCTCCGTCGACGTAAAGTGCACATGCGCCATCTTCGTCAGCGCATTGCGCACCGCGTCGTCTATCGCGCCCTGGCTTATCTCGCCGCCTTCAATGTGCGCCATGGGAATCCGCAACGCCAGCGCCACGCTCGCCGGCGCAAGCATCTCATATCTGTCAGCAATCAGCAGCAGCATATCCGGCCGCCACGCCGTCAGCGCATCA
>CAIMNN010000015.1 GCA_903842845.1 uncultured Acidobacteriaceae bacterium
CATGGGCTGGGCGCAAGCGGCGACTCGTGATGTTTGGTCTGCCAGCGACACGGGCGAGGCTTTATCAACAGCACCTGGCAGATCTCAAGACTCTCAGCTCTCAACTTGCCATTGATGAGATCGCGGATGTCGGCAGTGCCGAGGGAGTCACAACGACACTTGATGAAGTGCGCAACCAGTTTGGTCCGATGTTTCACAGTTACGGTATTCAACCGGCGGGACGCATCAGCGAGATCCTTGCCAACAGCTTGGCTGGCGCGGTGAATTATCGTTACTATCAGCGCTTCAAATCTGGTGTTGTCGCCGCCTACCAGGCGCATGCGCTGCCGGCAATTCTATTTACACCCAGCGGCGAGCAGGTTGCGTTGGAGCATGCGGCAGACGCGCTTACTGTCGAAGAAGTTCTCTCCGCATCAGATGTCAATGCACTTCTTGCGGCTTGCGCAATGGGCGGATTTAATTATTACCGCGCGCACCGCTCCTTCAACAAGATTGCCAAAGATGTGCTGCCCTTGTTGAGCTGTTAACTATTAAGCGGTCGCACGCTGCTGCGATTGCCCGCCCAGATGCACGCTGAGAACCTTCGAGACGCCCGGCTCCTGCATGGTGACTCCGTAGATTAGGTCCGCGGCCTGCATCATGCGCTTGGAGTGGGTGACAAGCAGGAACTGCGTGTCGTGGCTCATGGTGGCTAGCAGGTCCGCGAGTCGGCCAACGTTGGTTTCGTCGAGTGCTGCATCGACTTCGTCGAGTACGCAGAAGGGGCTCGGCTGATACTGGAAGATGCCAACGAGCAGAGACAGTGCAGTCAGCGCCTTTTCCCCGCCCGAGAGCAGCAAGACATTTTGCAGTTTCTTGCCCGGAGGCTGAGCTACAATCTCAAGGCCGCTCTCCGCTGTGTTCTCCACATCCGTCAGCCGCAGGAACGCCTGGCCGCCATTGAAGAGACGCGTGAAGACCTTGGCGAAGTTCTCATTGATGCGCACAAATGCTTCGTCGAACTTCGTCTTCGAAATCAGGTCGATCTCCTTGATGGTCTCCTGAATGTTCGCGATGGAGTCGATGAGGTCCTTGCGTTGTGTTTCGAGGAAGCCGTGGCGCTCGGCCGTCTCTTTGTATTCATCGAGAGCCATCATGTTCACCGGACCCATCTGCTCTATCTTTTGCCGAATCTCGCGGCAAACCTCTTCTTCACCAGCCAATTGATCGGTCTCAAGCCGTGTGATGCTCTCATCAGCGCGCAGCGCCTCCGCGTCCACATTGACCTCGGTCAGGCAACTAGCCTCAAGATACTCAAGGTCTGAGCGCAGCTTTGCCTCCACGCTGAGCAGGTTGGCGCGTTGCTCACGCAATTGGTCGATTGCAGTTCTTGCCACTTTCAGCTCGGTCTCAAGCTCTGCCAGCCGGGTACGCAACGCATGAGCTTCCGTGGCCAAAGTCTGCGCTTCTGTGAGTGATTTCGCGCGGACCTCCGTAAGCTCCTGCTGGCGTCGAACCAGGCTTTCGCTCTCGCCTTTGCGCTGAATGCGCTCAGCCTCCGCCGCGGCCTGCTGCTGCTCTATGGTGAGGATGCGGCGCTCGAGGTCGGCATGCAGACTATCAATGCGCTGGAACGAGGACTCAGCGCCACGGCGGCGCTCGTCAAGCCCGGCAAGCTCCGCGGTCAGACGCGTTGACTCCTGCTGAAGGTTTTCACGCTCATGACGCAACTCGGCGAGCTTTGCCTGCTGCTCGTCCAGTTTCTTCTCGACTTCCGCGTGCTCGGCTTCAACGCGTTCCGCTTCGATGCGCTTTTCAGCGATGAGGTTCTGCTTCTGCTCGCGCGCCTGCTTGTTGCGCTCGGCCTGCTGCCGCCAGTCGGCCATGCGCCGCTCGATGCGCTGGACTTCAGTCTCCATCTGCTTGAGTGCCGCACCGTGATTGGCCGATTCGCGCTCAGCGTCGCGCAACTCTTCGGAACGCTGGTCGAGACGTTGGCTCAATTCCTCGATGTTCTTGACGAGCACGGAGACTTCTGTCTCAGCCTTGCTTAGATCAATTTGAATCTGGTTGAAGCGCTGCTCGGCTTCGCGCAGGTCGCGCTTGAGCGCAAGCGGGCCTTCGCTTGCCGGCTTGCCGCCGGTCACGGTGGCATTGTGGAAGGTCTCGCCCTCAGATGTCAGAAACCATGCGTTTGGGTGTTCAGCTGCAAGGCGATGCGCGAGTGCAGAGTCCTGAACGATGTAGCCATCGCGCAACTTGGGCAGGATCGCTTCAAGCGAATTGCCGAATCCATTGAGGACCTTGATAGCCTCACGCAGCGGCGTCACACCTGCATGATGGGTGATGGCAGACGAAGTAGCGCTCGTTGATGCCGCGCCGTTCTTCGGGTGGATGAGGAACGTCGCACGGCCATCGACACCGCTCTTGAGCAGTTTGACGCCTTCATCTGCGGCATTCCAATCTTCAACGACAACGTAGTTGAGCTCTTCACGCAGAAACTCGTCAACGATCAATCCGTGCTCGCCCTTGATCTCAAGAAAGTCAGCGAGTGTGCCGAGCGAAGTCAGATTACCGCCGAGCGCGCCGGGCTTCAGAAGACGTCGGACCGTGTCAGTGGAATAGCCGTGGTTGCGGACCATCGCTTCAAGCGATTCTTTGCGGCCGCCGACAGCAGCCTGCTCGCTGCGCAACTGAAGCATCCCGCTGCGGAGTGTTGACTCTTCGGCGCGCGTGGCTTGCAACGAGGAGCGCAGCTCGGCGATCTCGTTCTGGAAGCCCTTCAGCTTATCGGTAAGAGTTTCAAAGCGCTGGTTTGCCTGTCCGCGTTCAATGCCGAGGGTCTCGGCTTCGTTGCGCGAGTCGCGCATCTCGGCTTCAAGCCGTTCTGCTTCGCGTTCGAGCGCGGCAAGATTCTCTTCAGCCTGCGCCGTGCTGTTGCGCGCGTTTCCCGCGTTGGTCAACAGATGCATCGAGTGACGGCGGTCGGCTTCAAGTTGGCGCTCAGCGGTAAAGACCGCATCCGCTGCTTCACGCGACTTCTGCTGCGCCGCTTCCACCTGCAACTTGAAGACGCGCACTTCTTCAGCCGCGCTGTTCATGAACAACTGCTGCTGCTTGCGCTCCTCGGCAATTCCGCCGAGCTGCGTGCGGGTCTGCTCCAACTCCGCCCCTGCGGCGGCAATGCGGGCTTCAAGGTCGGCGATGCGTTCGGTGTTTGAACGCTCACGAGCAGCAGCGCGCTCAAGCTCAACAGCCGCTTCGTTGGCTGTGCTCTGCGCGTGCTGATGCTGCGCATCAAGCTCATAACCACGCTCGGTCAGTGTGTGCTGCGTCGCTTCCTGTTCGGAGATTGTGCCCGCGCGCTCATCGGCCTGTGCGGTCAATTGTGCAATCTCGTCGACGAGACGCAACTGCTCGAGGTCCATGAGAGACATGCGGCTGGCGAGAACAACTTTCATTTTGCCGCGCAACTCATCGCGGGCAGCGGCGAATCGCTGCGCCTTGGCAGCCTGACGCTTCAGGCTGTTCATCTGGCGCGTGACTTCTTCAAAGATGTCATCGACACGGGCGAGGTTCTGCTTGGCGCTTTCAAGTCGAAGTTCGCTCAAACGCTTCTTGGTCTTGAAGCGTGTAACGCCGGCGGCTTCTTCGATGATGGCCCGGCGGTCATGCGGCTTTGAGCTGAGCAATTGGCCTATGCGCTCCTGGCCAATAATTGCGTAGCTCTCGGGCCCGAGGCCGGTACCCATGAAAATATCCTGAATGTCGCGCAGACGGCAGAGCTTACCGTTGAGCAGGTATTCGCTTTCGCCGGTGCGGAAGAGCCTGCGCGCAATGACTACTTCGCCCTTTTGCGGAGTACGCGCAAATTTGCGACGGCGGATCTTGAGAACAACCGCATTCTGCCCGTCTGCTCCTGCTTCGCTTTCAACTTCTTTCGCGGGTGCCTCTTCGCCTTCAACTATGACGCCCGGCTGCTCAATGGCAATAATCTCCTCGGCTTCAGCTTCGCGCAGGCGGCGGAGTTCCTCTTCGTCCCAATCCTCAGGGCCGTCGTGCTCAACAACCACTTCAGGCTCGTCAGGCACCGGACCATCTGCAACCTCAGGATCGATGAGCGTAATGGAGACCTCCGCCATACCCAGCGCTTTGCGTTCCTTGGTGCCGGCAAAGATCACATCCTGCATATTGCCGCCGCGTAAACTTTTCGCGCTCTGCTCCCCGAGCACCCATGTCACGCCGTCGAGGATGTTCGACTTCCCGCAACCATTCGGACCCACAACCACGGCCATACCAGTGCCGGGCAACGCGATCTCAGTGCGGTCGCAGAAGCTTTTGAAGCCCAGCATGTGGATCTTTTTTAATTTCAGCATCTTGTCTCCAGTTTCATGGGGCTGCGGGTGCGGGCACATACGGCGCACAATTATTGCCGTACGATTACAAAATTACGGGTCTTAAAGTGCTGGGTCAACGGCTTAGGGGCGGTTAGTTGTGGATAAGCCGGAGGGAATTGCCATTATTGGAAATTCTTTAGAAATATGGGCAAAATGGGAATTTTCTAAGCCTAATTATGCTTAATTGAGGGCGTGATTTGCGGCACGCCCTCAACAGAAACTACTTTTTCTTTTCTTTGCCCTTGGCTGGTGCTTCGGCCGGCTTCGGCGTCCAGAAATCCGGGTTGGCCTTCACCCATGAATCAGGTGGATAGCTCATTGTGGGATTGATCGCAAGAAGTTCAGACTCTTCGTGATCGACCGATTTTGCATAGAGCGATTCAAACTCCTGCTTCTCCAGTGCGCTCAGGACACTCCACATCTTTGAATCATTCACCATGATATGGTCGAGCTCGGCTGCATCCTTGTCGGCGGTATAAAAGACAACCGTTGAGGGATCGCCACCGAAAGAGACCTGGAAGGCCGACCAGTGGCTGTCCGAACCAGCTTTGTCATTCGCTTCCTTGACCATCTTCACAAGCTTGTAGAAGTCGCCCATGTGGCCGGGCTTGACGCGCATCACGTCCGCCTCAATGAAGCGCGAGGTCGCGACCGAGTGGTCGTCCTTGTAGCTGAGATCCGCCGAGTAGGTCATTGCCACGACCTCAGTACCCTGCAACAGGTCGGTATCAGCCTTATTGATGGGGTCCAGTTCAGCCGTGAGGTCCTTGTTGGTATTCATCTCTCTGGTGGACTTGAACCAGGCATCGTAAGAGTCGAAACCTGAAAAGTAGAGGCAGCGCGGCTTACCGGTGACTCCGCATGCTGCAAAATAGTTCGACTTGTAATCCGCCTTCTTTAACGCTGCAACATAAGCGCCTTCCGTCTTGTTGTGCTCGCTGCCGGCATTGAGTTTCTCCCATTCGCGGACAACAACAAGAACCTTCGGATGGGTTGTCATGCTTGCAGAGGAATCCTGCGCGATGGCCAAGGTACCTGAAACAAGGACCAAGGTCAAAAGACAAGCAAAAGCTGTACGTAACTTCATGGTGAAACCTCCTGGTGACCGCAAAACCACGTGCATTTGCGCTCAGTTGAGCTCCAGGCCCGGGGATAAGTGATTTTACTGGTCCCGGCAATACTCTGTTATGTACTCACTACTGTCAATGAATATTCGTGGCATTTTCAATGAATTCATCGGTACTGATACGTTCGCTGATGTTTTATATATTTTGCTTCGACTAAGCGATTTCTGTAACATGGTGCCCGGCCGACGATTCCACTCTGCACCCGGCCAACCCATGCGCTATTCTGGTTGCAAGGTGCCAAATGCCCATCGCCGAGATCGACAAAAGCACGAAAAGCATCATCCTGACCATCCAGGACTATTCCATCTTTATATGGAATACGATGCGCATGCTTTTCTCACCGCCGCGTTATTGGAGCGATGTCATGCTTCAAGCCGACATCATCGGCGTGGGTTCCACGACTATCGTCATCCTGGTGGGCTTTTTCACCGGCGGCGTGCTGGCGGTGCAGTCAGCGGCAACCCTCTCGCAGTTCGGCGTCTCCGGCATCACCGGTCGGTTCGTATCGTTGACGATGATACGCGAATTGGGGCCGGTGCTTTCGGGCATCATGGTCAGCGGGCGCAATGCATCATCGATGGCCAGTGAACTCGGTTCCATGGTGGTCACCGAGCAGATAGATGCCATGCGCGCGCTCGGTGTGGACCCGCTGCGCAAACTTGTTCTGCCACGCATCATCGCAACTGTCGTGATGCTTTTCTTCCTAACCATTGTTGCTGATTCATTCGGCACCTTTGGTGGCGCTGGTGTGACCATCTTCATGAACCATCAGGACAGCACACAATATTTCACCCAGGCGTATGAGTTCCTGGTCTACTCGGATATTTTGCAGGGCCTCGTCAAGCCGCTCTTTTTCGGTTTCATCATCGCTTCGGTTGGCTGCTTTTACGGGCTGCGCACAACCGGCGGCACGCAGGGCGTTGGCCGGTCAACGATTCACGCCGTGGTTACCTCCGCCGTATTGATCATCTTTGCCGATTTCCTCATCAGCCAGATCATGGTATCGATGTTCGTCAAATGAGCACCGCACCCCAAGCCGAGATATCAGCAAAGCGCACGCCGGAGTACTGCGAGATTGCTCCGCCGGTCGTTGTCTTTCATAACGTCAGCCATCGTTTTTATGGGCCGCCGGTACTGAGGGACATCAGCTTTCAACTCGGCCCCTGCGAGACGAAGATTGTTCTCGGTCCGGCGGGTGTGGGTAAAAGCGTCTTGCTTAAATTAGCTAACGGTCTCATCCGGCCGCGACGCGGACATGTAAACCTCTTCGGCCAGAACTTGAACCACCTGAGCGAAGACGCGCTGTACTCTATGCGCAAACGCACCGGCATGGTCTTTCAGGAAGGCGCGCTCTTCGATTCCCTTTCCATCCGTGAAAATGTCGCTTACCCATTGCGTGTGGACAATGTGCTGGAAGAAGAAGTGGAACGCCGTGTTCGTGAGGCGCTGCGATTCGTCGAACTGGAACACACGATTGATCTCTTCCCTGGCTCGCTCTCCGGGGGAATGCGACGTCGCGTCTCCATCGCGCGGGCCATCATCAATCAGCCGGAGCTCATCCTCTACGATTCGCCTACGGGCGGTCTCGATCCGGTTACGTCGACGACTATCATCGAGCTTATCGTCAAGGAACGCGATGTCTTCCACACGCCATCCCTACTTGTGACGCACCGCTTGCAGGACGCTTTCACTATGGTGACGCACCGTTACGACACGGATGCAGGCGGCATGGTGCGGCAACCTAAAGGTGAGATAGACCGCAATACCAGCTTCCTGATGCTGAACGAAGGCCGTGTCATATTCGACGGTGGCTTTGAAGAATTGGTCGCGTGCCAGAATCCGTTTGTGAGGGATTTTCTGGCGTAAACTGAGTTCCGTCCGCGTGCTGCCCGTCCTACCCCTCCCCCACCCCCATCGGCTAAACTGAGTTGTTTGATTTTCGGATTTTTCCGGGGGATTTATGGCTAAGAAATTTACCGGCGTTGATTTTCTTCACCTCGACGCAAGCTTCTCTGAGGACGAGTTGCTCGTCCGCAAAACTGCCCGCGATTTTGTTGACGACAACCTGATTCCAATCATCGAAGATTGCTTCCGCGAGGGGCGCTTTCCGCGTGAGCTTGTGCCCATCATGGGCGAGCTTGGTTTCTTCGGCGCGAACCTCGAAGGCTACGGCTGCGCTGGCATGTCAAATGTTGAGTATGGCCTCGTCATGCAGGAACTCGAACGCGGCGACTCCGGCTTCCGCAGTTTTGTCAGCGTGCAATCCGGCCTCGTGATGTACCCCATCTACACCTTCGGTAGCGATGAACAGAAGAACAAGTGGTTGCCTGCGCTCGCGTCCGGCGAAAAGCTCGGCTGCTTCGGCCTCACAGAACCCGACTTCGGCTCGAACCCCGGCGGCATGCGCACAACGGCGCGCAAAGTCGGCGATGAGTACATTTTGAACGGCGAAAAGATGTGGATCACTTCGGCCTCGATTGCAGACGTCTCAATCGTCTGGGCCAAGGTCGAAGATGAAGGCGGCAAGGTCCGCGGCTTCCTCGTTGAGAACGACCGCCCCGGCTACTCGGCATTCGACGTCCACGGCAAGTGGAGCCTGCGCGCATCGGTGACCAGCGGATTTTCAATGCAGGACGTCCACATTCCAGCTTCGAATCTTCTGCCCGGCTCAGGCGGCTTGAAGAGCGCATTGATGTGCCTCAATCAAGCCCGTTACGGCATCAGTTGGGGAGCAATCGGCGCAGCGATGAGCTGCTACGACACAGCGTTACAGTATTCGCTGGTGCGCAAGCAGTTCCGCGACCAGCCCATCGCCAGCCACCAACTCATTCAAGAAAAGCTGGTGTGGATGATCACCGAGATATCCAAGGCGCAACTGCTCAGCTTGCAGGTCGGCCGCCTCAAGGATGCAGGCACTGTGAAGCCCGAGCACATCTCCATGGCCAAGGGAAACAACGTTGCCATTGCGCTCGATATCGCGCGCGAAGCCCGCGACATTCTCGGTGCCAACGGCATCACTGAAGATTACCCAGTGATGCGCCACATGATGAACCTCGAGTCGGTGAAGACCTACGAGGGCACGCACAACATGCACACTCTCATCATCGGTCAGAGCATTACAGGCATCCCGGCTTATTAGGGAGCTGCAACAAAAATTGCCCGGGCTGTCTTCTGATGGCCCGGGTTTGCTGTGAGGAGCAAACAATGCCGGTCAAAACAATCATTGAGCCATTCCGCATCAAGAGCGTCGAGCCCATCCACCACACCACGCGTGAAGAGCGCGAAAAGATGCTGCGCGACGCAAGCTACAATTTATTTTTGCTCAAGGCGGACGACGTTCTCATTGACCTCCTCACCGACTCCGGCACCGGCGCGATGAGCACGCATCAATGGGCTGGCATAATGGAAGGCGATGAGAGCTACGCTGGCAGCAAAAGTTTTGACCACTTCAAAACCTCAGTGCAAGAGATTACCGGCTTCAAGCACGTGATGCCTACGCACCAGGGCCGCGCCGCCGAGCGCATCCTCTTCCAGACCATGTGCAAGCCCGGCGACATCGTGCCCAACAACACGCACTTTGACACCACCCGCGCCAACACCGAGTTCACCGGCGCTGAAGCACGCGACATCCCCTGCCCCGAAGCGCGCATCCCATCCGACCGCTCGCCCTTCAAAGGCAATATGGATCTGGCCGCGCTTGAAGCGTTGCTCGACCAGAATGACCGCCATCACATCCCGCTCGTCATGATCACCGTGACAAACAACTCCGGCGGCGGGCAGCCGGTCTCGATGGCCAACGTACGCGCCGTCTCCGCGCTCTGCAAAAAGCACGGCATTCCCTTCTATATCGACGCCTGCCGTTTTGCCGAAAACAGCTACTTCATCAAGATGCGCGAGCCCGGCTACGCAGACAAGACGCCCAAACAAATTGCGCAGGAGCTTTTCAGCTACGCCGACGGCTGCACGATGAGCGCGAAGAAGGACGGCATGGCGAACATCGGCGGCTTCCTCTGCACCAACGACGACAGACTAGCGCAACAGGAGAAAGACCTTCTCATTCTCACCGAAGGCTATCCGACATATGGCGGGCTCGCCGGCCGCGACCTGGAAGCTATTGCCACTGGCATACAGGAAGCACTCGATATCGATTATCTGAAGTACCGCATCACGTCGACTGGCTACCTTGGCAACAAAATCTCTGAACAGGGTGTTCCGATTGTTCAGCCTCCTGGCGGCCACGCAATATATATTGACGCCAAGACCTTCCTGCCCCACATCCCCGTCGCTCAGTTCCCCGGAGTCGCGCTGGCGGCGGAACTTTATCTCGAGGGTGGCATTCGCTCGGTCGAAATCGGCAGCCTGATGTTCGCAGGCGCGGCGAAGATGGAACTCGTCCGCCTCGCCATCCCCCGTCGAGTCTACACGCAAAGCCACATCGACTACGTAGTCGAGATTATTCTTTCGGTATGGGAGCGGCGCCAGCAGATCAAGGGTATGCGGCTGACTTACGAAGCGCCATTCCTGCGCCATTTCACCGCGAAGTTGGAACCTGTTGAGTAATGTGAATGCCCATCCTTCACTGAGGAAATGAAAGATGGGCCATGCATGTTTCAGATTTTAATTCCTATAAAGCACCACGAGCTGCGTGCTTTGCACATCGTAACTCGTATGGCACGCTTTTTCAGTGAAGACATTGAGATCATCCTCCGGCCCAATGAGCACGATGCCGAAGTTGGGAACTCCTGTCATCCAACCCTGCACTATTCTCGTTACGTCCATCGAAACATCCGGGCCGACTTGTCTGACTCCTTGTTGAACAATGTCTGCATCCACATAATCATTCGGGTATTTCCACCAACGCGCCTTGCCCACAGCTATCTTATCGATGCAGCTCGAATCATGATTCGTTGGCGGGGTATTCCCGCTGCCTTCGAGTGTGGTATCTACGCTCATGCGCAGATGGGCTGAGACGATCCGCTTATTCGTCAAGGAGCTCAGATCAAAGAGCAGTGCCGTTTGATCGATCGAGTTGAAATACTTATCGCCAGTCAAACTCTTCTCTGTTTGGAACTCAAAGCCAACTAACTCTCCTATAGCCGCAGTTGAGTTTCTAGCATCAAAATCGCTTGAATGGTAGGCCTGGGATGATGTGTATTGGACCGGAGCAAACGTAGCTGCTTGAATCGATTGCCCGGAACTGGTGCAAACCGTCCCACTCAAAGGTGATTCACGCAACGTGCCATAGGCGCTTACCGCAAAACACGCACCGTCATACCCACCTGCCGGTAGCGGATCTACAACCCATGCGGTAATATCGTGGCCGTTATTCTGCGTATATACCAACGTATTAATGCCGCTATCCACGCGATAGATTTTGTAGCCGCTCACCTGCGCTGCTGGACTTGCAGGTGGATTCCAAACTAATGCGATCCGGCCCTTGGGCAGCAACGCATGGCACACCAGCCCCACGGCAAATCCACCGTGTTGGCTGCACACTGTTTGATCAACCGTTGTCTGAATTCCGGAAGGCGCACGCAGGCGAAGACTGGAAAACGACGGTGGCAGTTCTATCCTGCGATGCGTCGCTTGTACGGGTTGTTCCACAGCTTGCCTCTGCGTCGTGGGCGGCAGTTGACGGCGAACAACCTGAGAGCTTAGAGACCCAGTGAATATGGTTCCAAAGAGCATCATTGTGATGATTGCATTCATCAATCCAAATGCCATATGGAATTTTCTTCGAGACATGTGATGTTCCCTTTCTTGTATTTGATTCTGTCTATTGACAACAAGACCAGTGCGGTTGGTGAGACGCTTGTTTTAGGTAGGGCAATTCTACGGGAATGAGGAGTGAACAATATACAACTTTTCTTTGCAAAAAAATATTTTTCATGGCTTTTAGGTCTGTTTATGACAATTTGTAATAAATGGCTTTCCGTTCTACCGCGGTCACTTCGAAGTCAGGCCCACACTGCTATAAATAGACAACCGGAGGCCGCGAGATGAATCATCAACTTTCTTGCACCTGCAAAATCTTTTTCTTTATTTCAATCCTCACAACATTCACGTTGAATTTATGCGCCCAATCGCCAGAGATTAAAGTCCTCCACGCCGCACGCCTCCTTGATATCGAAACCGGCAAGGTATTGCAGCCCGGCGAGGTGCTGGTCGAGGGCGAACGGATCAAGGCCGTCGGCGAGAAGGTGGAACACCCCACCGACGCTCAGTTCATCGACCTCGGCGATGTGACGCTGATGCCAGGGCTGATAGACGCGCACGTCCACCTCTTTCTGCATCCCGGTGCCGAGGACCTTCAGACCGTTGAGGAGTCAACGCCCTGGCGCACGCTGCTGGCAGCCGACGCCGCACGCGCAGACCTGATGGCCGGCTACACCGCCGAGCGCGATATGGGCACCGAAGGCGCTGGCTCCGCTGACACCGCCATCCGCCGCGCCATTGATTCAGGCCTCATTCCCGGCCCGCGCATGCGCATGAGCGGCAATGCCATCGACATCCTCGGCGGTCACGAGGATGCGAATAAGTACAACCCTGAGCAGCACGTCCTCTCCAACGCCGACCGCGCCAACACCGCATCCGAGCTCATCGCCGTGATGCGTGAGCAACACAAACAGGGCTCGGATTTCGCCAAACTCTACGAGACCGGACCTGACAGCATGGTCAATGGAGTGCTACGCACGCCTTACCAATACACTGTTGAAGAACTTGAAGCGACCGTAGCCGAGGCCAAGCGTTTGAACATCGTCGTAGCTGTCCACGCGATGGGCGAGCCGGGGACGCTCTACGCAGCCAAAGCCGGTGTTGCTTCAATCGACCACGCAACTCAACTCAGCGATGAAACAATGCGCATCATGAAGGAAAAACACATTCCTGCCGTGCCGACCTTTGCCATCTTCGAGTACTTCGCCGAGCACGCCGAATCGCCCACTGTGAAAGCCCGCGAAGAGGCGCAACTCCAGTACAAGATTGCCGAATTCAAGAAGCAGATCGCCGCTGGCATCCCGTTTGCCGTTGGCTCCGACGTGGGCCCCTTCCCGCACGGAACGCAGGCCCACGAGATGACGCTGATGGTGAAATATGGAATGAAACCTCTGGCCGTGCTTCAAGCCGACCTCATCGAAGGCGCGCGGCTGCTTGGTTGGGCTGACTCAATCGGCGAACTAAAATCCGGCTACTTCGCCGACATCATCGCCGTCCCCGGCAACCCACTTGATGACATAACTGTCTGCGAGCATGTGAAGTTCGTGATGAAGGGCGGAGTTATCTACAAGCAGTAAGGCTGAAGTTCAAGTTGAACTTCAGCCTCTAATTGATTCATTTAGCTGATTATTTGCGCGAGTTAAACGGCGACGCTAAAGCTGTCTTCAGTGCGCGTTACCGCGTTATAGAGCGTGTCGCGCTCGACTGGGATACGGCCAGCCTCAGTAATAAGGCGGCAGAGTCCGGTGCGCGTCATGCCCTGCGGCGTTGTTGCGCCGGCATCGTGATAGATCTTCTCTTCGATAACCGTACCGTCTAGGTCGTCCGACCCAAAGCGCAGCGCTATCTGCGCAATCTTCGGCGTCAACATCTGCCAGTAAGCCTTGATGTGGGCGAAGTTGTCCAGCATCAGACGGCCGACAGCAATCTGGCGCAGGTCGGTCAATCCAGTGGTTACGGGCAAGTGCGAGAGCGGCGTGTTCTCCGGATGGAAGGCTAGCGGAATAAACGTCTGGAAGCCGCCAGTCTCGTCCTGAAGGTTGCGCAGGCGCATCAGGTGGTAGATGCGGTGCTCGTCGTTCTCAATGTGGCCATAGAGCATCGTCGCGTTCGACCGGAAACCCAGCTTGTGTGCGATGCGTGCCGTGTCAATCCACTCATTGCCGTCAATCTTGTGGTCGCAAATGACCGAGCGAACGTCGGTAGCAAATATCTCAGCGCCGCCGCCGGGGAGCGAGTCGAGGCCGGCATCGCGAAGCTTGATGAGCGTCTCTTCAATGGTGAGCTTGGCGCGGCGGGCGAGGAATGAAACCTCAACCATCGTGAACGCCTTGATGTGAACCTTCGGGAAGCGCTCCTTGAGGCCTACCAGCAGGTCCAGGTAATACTCAAGCGGCAGGTCGGGGTGAAGGCCGCCGACGATGTGGAACTCAGTAACCGCCTCTGAGTAGCCGCTTGCGGCGGTCTCCCAGGCCTCTTCCAGACCCATGGTGTAGCCGTTGGGGTCGCCCTTCTTGCGACCGAATGCGCACAAGCGGCAAGCCGCAATGCATACATTGGTGTGGTTGATATGGCGATTGACGTTGAAGTAGGTCTTGTCTCCATGCAGACGCTCGCGCACAACATTGGCCAGCCACCCAACAGCCAGCACATCACGTGTGCGGTAAAGCAGCAGCCCTTCCTCTGGAGTCAGGCGCTCCTTTGCCATCACCTTCTCGGCGATTGAATCCAGGCGAGGGTCATACGTGGAGAAGTTGTCCAAGGTGTACGACACCGGGGTCTGCGTAATAGGAGAAGCCATACTTATATGATAACGAATCCCACGTTCGAGTGCTGAATGCTTTGATGAGACGAAAAAAGGCCGCTGATAAAAGCGGCCTTTTCGTTTGATTGTTGGAGGCTTATTCCGTCTTGGGTCCCTTGAGAACACCGTCATAGAGCGACGCGGCAATCATATGGTCAGCTGCGGCGCTGATGACTTTAATGTGGTAACCGGGCTTGAAGTGCTTCCAGGTCTTCGCATCCGGGTCTACAACATAAACCAGTTCTCCGGTCCGCGAACTGACGAGTATGCGGTTGTGCGCCGCATCATAGAAGAGATCGTCAATGCCG
>CAIMNN010000016.1 GCA_903842845.1 uncultured Acidobacteriaceae bacterium
AGCCGTACTAATGATGAAACAACGTCTTGACCATGTTGAGCCACCCGGCGGGTATTCTGGTGTAACGCAGAATTGTAGTGGGGCGCAGAATGAAAACCGATACGAAGCTTAATGCAGAGAGCAAACTTTTCGAGGACATACTCAAAGAGCCTGGGCAGTTGGCCCTGTCACTGAAGCATATGCTGGGGGCTGGCAAGGCGGCGCTGGATGAAGCGGCGGCGGTGTTGCTCAGACCGAGGCCGATTCTGATCGTCGGCATCGGCGCAAGCTGGCATGCAGGCATGGCTATGCAGGCCGAGTTGATGACAAACGGCTGGCCGGCGCTGTTGATGGATGCGGCGGAACTGTTGCATTCAGCGGAGGTTCCGCAGGGAGCAACGGTTGTGATGCTGTCTCGCAGCGGCAAGAGCACCGAGATTGTTCAGCTGGTCGACAAGTGCCGCGCAAAAGCGGCGATAATTATCGCTATCACCAATGCAGTGGAGAGTCCGCTGGCGAAGGGCGCCGATGTTGTACTGTATACCGCGACGGAGTTTGACCATGCGGTTTCAGTGACAACTTATAGTGCAATAGCAATGGCCGGAGTTTTGCTGGCGCATGAGGCGATGGGTAATTCGACGGTTGCGGTGCAGGCGGAGTTGATGCAGGCGATCGAGAGTGCGGGTTCACAGATACATGCGTGGCGTGCGCGCATCGAGAGCTCCGGTTGGCTCGGCGACGGCGACGGGTTTACTTATTTTCTGGCTCGGGGAGCGGGGCTTGCGAGTTGCCATGAGGCGCGGTTGCTGTGGGAAGAAGCTGCGAAGAAGCCGGCAACGGCATTGACGACCAGCGGATTTCGCCACGGGCCGCAGGAGATTGTCCGGCCAGGGTTGCGCGTTGGAATGTGGCTGGATGCAGAGCGCATGCGCGACGAGGACATGGCGCTGGCGCGTGACCTGAAAAAACTGGGGGCGCGGGTTTTATTGATAGGGCAGGGGCTGGATGCGCGAGCCGGCGATTGCGTGGTTGAGTTGCCGAAGGTTGCGGCGCGCTGGCAGTTTCTGCTTGAAATCATCCCCATTCAAATTGCCGCAGAGAAGTTGGCGAAGATTCGCGGCGAGGACCCAGATTCATTCCGGCTTTGCTCTTATATTGTTGAGGATGAGGGCGGATTAACGGTACGTTGAAGAGCTGAACCGATTTTATTATCGCGGAGAAGAGACAAATGAAATTGCCAAAGTGGTTGCTGCTTTCCATTGCTGTGCCGATACTGTGGGGGTTGTGGGGCGCGCTGACGGAGATACCTGAGAAGTGGTTGCACCCGTCATTTCCGCCCACACTCGGTTATGTGGTGTGGTCGCTGACGATGATTCCGGTGGCGCTGATCGTCCTCTATCGCATGAACTGGAAGTTGACGCACACACGGCGCGCGATAATTTACGGTTGCGCGGTCGGCTTCTCCGGCGCGGCGGGGCAGTTGTTGTTGTTCTCGGTGTTGCAGCAGGGGCCGGCGTATTTGATCTTCCCGATTGTGTGTTTGTCGCCTGCGGTAACGATCTTGCTTTCGTTTGCGTTGCTGCGCGAACGCACTTACCCTCTCGCGTTGACGGGCATTCTGTTGTCGCTGCCGGCGATATTGCTTGTATCGCTGCAAGAGCCAACGAATAGTCCGGTGCATGGAAGCTTCTGGTTGTTGGGCGCGATTGCGATCTTTTTCATGTGGGGATTGCAGGCCTACTATATGAAGTCGTCGGCGAATGCGCTGAGCGCGGAAGAGCTGTTTATCTATATGACGGCGACCGGCCTGGCGCTGAGCCCGATCGCGCTGTTTATGGGGCCGGGATTTCACTCTGGCATGGGCACGGGATTTGGATTGACGTATCTCATTCAGTCGCTCAATGCAGTCGGTTGTTTGCTGTTTGTGTACGCGGTGCGGTATGGCAAGGCGATCGTCGTGGTGCCGATGGTCAACGGAATGTTCCCGCTGGTGACCATTGTTGTGTCGCTGCTGTTGTACAAGGAGCTGCCGAGCAAGTTCAATTTGGCGGGAATGGTGCTGGCGCTGGTTGCGGTGTTGTTTATGGCGTTTGATGAAGTGCGGCACAGTCCGGACGAGGCGAAGTAAGACGACACATCGCACAGTGCGCGAAGTACGGGGCGCAATCAACTGAGATGTATGACGGACTAGCCGCCGGCTATGGCTCCAATGATCAGCAATGGCTCGCGGCCCTCTGCGATTGGCGGAGGCAGTTCGGCGTCCAGCGGTTCGTGCGACCAGTCCTGCTCGCAGACGAAGAAGCGAAGAAAAGCACGCCGCTCTCCGGTGGCGTAATCGCGAATGGTGCCGCCGAGTGCGAGGTAGTTTGCTTCGAGCGCGTCCAGGACGCGCCGCAGCGTTACGGGCGCGGTGACCTCCAGTGAAATCTCGTAGCCAACACCCGCGAGCGTGCGCAGATGTTGCGGGAGCTCGATTCGGATTAGCCGCGTTGCTTCAGGCAAGCGTCTGCACCTCGACGCTGAGCACCGCGGGGAGATCGTGCACGATGGGAGCCCAGGTGTCGCCTGCATTGGAGGAGGCATACACCTGTCCGCCGGATGTGCCGAAGTAGATGCCGCAATCGTCGAGAGTGTCCACGGCCATGGCGTCGCGCAGCACATTTACATAGCAGTTCTGCTGGGGCAGGCCGACGGTCAGCGGCTCCCACTCGTTGCCGCCGGTCTTGCTGCGGAAGACGCGGAGTTTTCCCTCGGGGACGAAGTGTTCGGAGTCGCTCTTGATGGGGACGACGTAGAGAGTCTCGGGCTGATGCGCGTGGACGTCGATGACGAAGCCGAAGTCGGTGGGCAGGTTTCCGCTGACCTCGCGCCAATTTTCGCCGGCGTCATCGGAGCGCATGACGTCCCAATGTTTTTGCATGAAGAGCACATTGGGGCGCGAGCGATGCATGGCGATGTGATGCACGCAGTGGCCCACCTCAGCGGTCGGATTGGGCATCATGTTCGAGACCAGGCCCTTGTTGATGGGCTTCCAACTTTTGCCGCCGTCGTCGGTGCGGAACGAGCCTGCGGCGGAGATAGCGATGAATATGCGCTCGGGGTTTACGGGGTCGAGGATGATGGTGTGCAGACACATGCCGCCGGCGCCGGGCTGCCAGTGAGGACCGCT
>CAIMNN010000017.1 GCA_903842845.1 uncultured Acidobacteriaceae bacterium
CTGCGAGTAACTTCTGCAAACCGCATCCAGCGTCGGCTTCTCCGCTGCGTAAACCGAATCAGGCAAGTTCGATGCACTCACAAACAGACCCCAGGTCTGCAACCCGCGCTGCCAAGAAGCATCCAGTCGGCCCGTGCCAGTACGCTGGCCACGCCCGTCGTTTAAATCTACCTTGTACTCAATTTCCATCGGCGGGGGTGCTGCCCCACCTTGTGAAGGCAGCACCTTGGAGCTGGTCAGCGAAAAACGCGCCTGAGGCAGACGACGCTTTTGGCGTGCTTGATTCACCAAACAGACGTACGAAGAAAATAGATCATTCTGAAGCGGGCAAACAAACTGCACTCCAGCGCCGCCACGAGCGGACGGCCAGCGCGGATCGGCAATGCCCTGGAACAGGATTCCCAGGCTGCCCTCTTCGCCGTTCGGGCCTTCAAACGTGGCAGAGCCGCCGGCAATACTGGTCAAACGCCAACCTTCCGGCAACGCGACACCGGCACTGCGGTCGCCACCAGTTACAAAGCGCAACTGCGAGGGGCCGCGACTGGGCGCTTGCGCACCATTCGCTCTGCCGCCACCGCCTCCGTTGTCCAACACTGTTATTCCCCAAGCCTGATTCAGCCCCTGCATCATCTTCGGCTCGGACTGAGGGAACTCTTTCACCCAGTCATATAGAACCGCCGCGCGGAAACTGCCCTGTGCTATCTGCGTCGGAACGTCATTCACAATCACAAGTCCAGCCGTCGGCACATTTTTAAAGTTTTTCGCCGTCAGCGTAAAAAATACAGCCAACGAGTGGCCGTCCTTGCTCTGGATCACCTTGCCCAACTCCGGCTTGTCGCCGAAGTGGCCGTGTGTCTGCTTCAGCATGTAGACCATCGCGTCGGATTTGTTGCCGAATCCCGACAATGTGCCATAGACATACTGCGCGCCATTGGGCATCGTCACTGTCTTCAGGTCGCCTTCTTCACCTGTCTGGGCGGTACCCTGCTGCTGTGGTTTATGGCTTTGGCAGCCGCTAACGGCGCCACTCAAAAGCATGATTCCGAACAGAGCAACAAAAATAGAAAGCTTGCGCATTATTGAATCATCTCCCCATCTCGAAAGTTGGCCGCACATTGGTTCAAATGCGTATATAAACTTCCGGTTTCTTTCTCAATCATTAGACCAGCAGACGCGTTTTTCGTATAGTCTTTTCTTTCAGTTTCCTGCAATTTTTTACGTGATATTTAGTTCATAAATATTTGTGGATAAATGCAGTAGATTTGGGATGACCTAGCCGGATTTACCCTGTGCCGTGGTAATCCGTGCGTATCCTTTCAGCCCCCTTCGCGAGGAAAGGGGCTGAAGTGATGCCAGACCTGGATGCTATTGCTTCACTGTGAGCGCTTCTATCTTGTTGACATGCACCGACGCCGCGCACTCGGTTACATTGTCGACTACGGCTTGCAACTGTTCATCGCTGCATGCCTTGCCGTCTGATTGAGTGCAGACCATGGAGCCATCAGGTGAAGTAATTTTCAAACTGAGGCCCATTGAAACTGGTGAATGCTGCCGTTTGCCCGAGCACACGCCTGTGCTGATGTCGCGCAGTTGAGCATCAGAACAAGCCGATTGTCCGTCCGCATTGCGACACGCCAACTGGAAGCTGGCAGCCGCTGAACCCTTTGGACGGCTCGGCAGTGTCGGCGACTCGCGCAATTTATCCGTGATGATCGGCGGATGATTGAAACCATCGGCGCTGACACTTGATGTTGTCAGCACGACAAGGCCGCTGTTGGAGGATAGATCGAGGATGGCCTGCAATTGCGCGTCATCGCACTCCTCACCGCTGGTCTGTGTACAGGTGATGCTGTATTCCTTCGGGTTGAACATCAGACGTTTTATCAGCGTGACATGGCCTACGTAGTTCTTATCCTTCGCCATACTCTGTAGCAATTGATCCAACTGCGCTTGCGTACAAGCTGACTGCCCGTCCACGTTGCGGCAGGCCAGGTCGCGGTGGATTACAGCAGCAGAACCCTTCGGACGGCTGGGCAGTGTCGGCGACTCGCGCAGTTTTTCAGATGCATGGCCGGAGTTCTTCCCTAGTGAAGCCTTGCTCGGCGACTCGCGGATATCAACAGTATCAGGTGTAGTTGCGCCCAGCGATTCCTTGGTGGGTGATTCGCGTATTTTCCCTGATTTAGGTCGCGGAGAATCAACATCCACGTCCGAGCTGTCACCAGCTTTCGACAGCACGATAGAGCTGCCGCTGGAGGAGGATTGATCAATGATGGTCTGGAGCAGGCCATCGTCACAAGACTCACCATTGGTCAGCGTGCAGCTGATTGTTCCATCCGCACGACTGCTAAGTGAAATGTGCATAGGTGGTCTGTGTACGCAACAACTCTGTGCAAGCTTATCCAACTGACCTTGCGTGCACGATGATCTGCCATCTGAGCTTGCACAAGACAACCGGTACGTTGAAAGCGAGCCGTTCTCATGCCCGCCGGTGCTGGTTCCTTTAGTTCCCTTCTTGCCCTTCTGCTCGCTCGTGTTCTGCTGCTCATCATCCTGCGCCGGCGGAGCGCCCGCGGGCTTTGTCTTGCTTTGCGCGAACACCGCGCTGCCTATGCAGCACATCAGCGCAAACGTACACACTAATCTCAATCTCTTCATGTGAAAACCTCCCAGGGGAATTCTCCTGATTCCGCTCCATGAGGCGGGCCGTTCAGGAATACGCCAAGTAAACCAGCCTTACAACCAGCAGTCAATCACTATCTGTAAGAGCTGGCTCTGGCCCATCGCACTTCTTTCCATATGAATTCACTGTTAAACTAGATGCGAGCCGCTTTTTCTTCCCCGGCACAGCAATCTTCATCACCATTAAGGACAAACCATGACGCAATCCAATCAAAATAAAAGCAATGTCGCCGTACCTTCCACCAGCCTCCGCCTCAAAGTTGGCCTAGCAGAAATGCTCAAGGGCGGCGTCATCATGGACGTCATGAACGTCGAGCAGGCGCGCATCGCTGAAGAAGCCGGCGCAACCTCCGTCATGGCACTCGAGCGCGTACCGGCGATGATCCGTGCGGAAGGCGGCGTCGCACGCATGGCGCGCCCGTCGCTCATCAAGCAGATCATCCAGACCGTTTCAATTCCTGTGATGGCCAAGGCTCGCATCGGCCACTTCGCCGAAGCGCAGATACTACAGGAGCTCGGCGTGGACTTTATTGACGAGTCGGAAGTTTTGACTCCGGCCGACGAGGCCCACCACATCGACAAGCACGCCTTCACCACGCCGTTCGTTTGCGGCGCGCGCAACCTGGGTGAGGCGCTGCGACGGATTGCCGAAGGCGCAGCCATGATCCGCACCAAGGGCGAAGCCGGTACCGGGGACGTTGTCCATGCAGTCCAGCACATGCGCCAGATAATCCGCGAGATGCGCGAGTTGACAGTGCTGAGCGAGCAGGAGCTTTACGCCGCCGCCAAGCATCACCAGGCGCCTTACGAACTCATCCGCCTCGTCGCCCAGACCGGCAAGCTGCCGGTGCCAAACTTCTCTGCTGGCGGCATTGCCACACCTGCCGATGCCGCTCTGATGATGCAGCTCGGCGCGGAGGCTATTTTTGTTGGTTCAGGAATCTTCATGAAGGAGCGTGCCACACCGCTTGACGTGGAGAACGACCCCAAGGAGCGCGCCGAAGCCGTCAGCCGCGCCAAAGCAATCGTCCAGGCCACAACGCACTTCAACGACCCCAAGATACTTGCCGAAGTCAGCGAACAGGTCACTGGGACGATGAAGGGGCTTGCGGCTGCGGCAATTGAAGAGTCGCAGTTGCTACAAACACGCGGCTGGTGAACTGGCCGACTGCCACATCACAGATTCTCATCGCTGCAAATAACAAGGCACAACGCAATAACGTTGTGCCTTTTCAATCAGGAGTTCGCTGCTTAAATTAGTTACTTCCCGCTTGCTTTGCGTGCATCTTCCTTCTCCACGTGATCTTGGGGGCGACAAACTCTCTGAACAGATTTCCCAGAGCCTCATAGCCAAGGCTTATCGTCGCGTTGGTCACAATGGTTTGCGCTGAGTCGCGGTCGGCTGATGGGTAGTAGTAATTGGTGATAAATCCGGTCGAATAGCGCGTAGCAAAGGCCGAGTAGCAGAACTGGTCTTTCTTGTTGTCGCCGCGGCAGATGAATGTTCTGCTGAGCGCGTAGAAAGTTTTTTCACGCGTTGTTCCAGTGCTTTTATAGAAAAAGCGGGGGTCTTGCCTGAAGAGCGTGGTCGTTACCACATGGTCGAGCATCTCGCGGGTTGCGTAATCGGCAAAGGCCGCTCCGTAGCGTTTTCCATACCCTTCGGCGCCTTGACCGAAACCTGGATGAGTATTTTCCGCCTGCCATACACCTGCGATGATGCCATCGATAACAAATGTGGATGGGTCAAAGATGGTCTTCGTCGTCAATTCAAACTTCTGGCGAGTGTTCAGCGGCGCAGCATCGTGGTCATAGCTGGTGAAGTAATCCGGCACCAGTGCTAGCAGCCGCTGCCCTTCTTCGACCTTGATCTGCTCCTGCGCCAGTTCCACTTGAGTTTGCTTGACGACAACTTCGGTTGTAAGCGAGGTGATTGCAAGCGACGTCGGCCCCAAGTTAGCTCGCTCACCCGCAGCCGTCTTGCCGCTCAGGGTCTTCACCGCAAAACCGTTTGCGCTCAGCGTCAACCGAAAAGCACCCGCCGGTACATTCTGAAACTCAAATTCGCCACTCGTTGTCGTTTCAACCTGCTGGTCGCGCCCACGGCCATCGAGCAATAAACGGACCAGCACATGGGGAATCACTGCGCCGCTCTGGTCAACAACAGTGCCAACAATGCTGCCGCTGCCATTAACTTCAGGCACGTTCTTCGATGCTTCTTGACCGGTTAGCTCCAGAGAAAGAGCAAGCATGGTAATTATGAGATAAATCAAGCGCATATTCTTCAGTTGCATCAGGAAAGTAAAACCTTTATTCAACTCAACCTCTCAGTAAATACATGTTGACGGCAAACAACGCGTCTAAGACCAGAGTACCCTGCGCATCCGTCGCCAACTTTAAAAACACAGCAATTTTCAACCTGACCAAAACTCAGGTTTCATAAATTCAATGCCATCATTCCCAGTTAATAACTGCATCATGCCGGGCTGCTGTTGAATGGAGAATAGTGCCCGGTGATTCTGTGACGAAACTGTGACCAAGTAGAATTGAGGTTTGGGGGCTGATTGAGTTCAATTTCTCATCCGCGCATCGGAGTTTTGGCGATACAGGGCGATTACGCCGCTCACGCAGAGGCGCTGCGCGAGAGTGGCGCTGAACCGGTGGAGGTGCGATTGCCGGGTCAACTTGAAGAGCTTGATGGGTTGATCTTGCCCGGCGGTGAGTCGACTACGATTCTCCGCTTTCTGGAGAAGGACAACTTTTTTGAGACGCTGCGGGAGTTTTGCCTGTTGCGGCCGGTATTCGGCACTTGCGCAGGGTCGATTCTGCTGGCGCGCGAGGTGCGAAACCCGGGCCAGAAGTCGCTTGCCGTGCTCGATGCCGTAGCCGAGCGCAACGCTTATGGCCGCCAGATTGATTCCTCTATTGTGACTGCTGAAACCAAGCTGCCCGGTGGGCCGCTGGAAATGGTGTTTATCCGTGCACCGCGATTGGCTGAGCTTGGGCCAGAAGTTGAAGTTCTGGCTCGGCGTGGTGACGACCCGGTGCTTGTGCGTCAAGGCA
>CAIMNN010000018.1 GCA_903842845.1 uncultured Acidobacteriaceae bacterium
CGGCCAACTCAATAAAGCGTGTGCGGAAGTCGAACTGCTTGGCTTTCCAACTGAGGTAAAACGGGTCAATGGGAATGCAATGGCCGCCGAGCCCCGGGCCGGGGTAAAAGGCCTGGAAGCCGAAGGGCTTGGTCTTGGCCGCGTCTATGACTTCGTGGATGTCAATGCCCATGCGCATGCAGAGCTGTTTGAGCTCGTTGACCATTGCGATATTAACGCAGCGGTAAATGTTTTCAAGCAGCTTGGTCATCTCGGCTACTGAGGGGCTGCTAACCGGGACGACGCGGCGGAAGATGGAGCCGTACATCTCGCCGGCGAGTTCGCTGGCCACGATGCCGCAACCGCCAACGACCTTGGGAATGTCGTGGCGTGCGACGGTCTCGTTGCCCGGGTCTTCGCGCTCGGGCGAGAAGGCGACATGAATGCCGCGTACTTCTTCGCCGCGGGCAACCTTCAGGCCCAGTTTGTTCAGCTTCTCAAGCCGCGGTACAACTTCTTCCTCGGTCGTGCCGGGGTAAGTTGTGCTTTCAAGAACAATCAGCTGGCCATCGTGGATATGCGGTGCAATCGACTCCACGGTCATCGTTACAAAGCTCAGGTCCGGCTCGTGATATTCGTTCAGAGGTGTCGGTACGCAGATAATGACCGCATCCATCTGTTCGATCTCGGCGTAGTCACTGGTAGCGCGGAAGCCAGAAGCCTGCGCTGCCTGGATCTCACTCGGCGTGATGCGCACGATGTAAGAGCCGCCTTCGTTGAGCGTCTTTACCTTTGCGGCCTCAATATCGAAGCCCGTCACCTTGAAGCGTTGCTCGCTGAAAAGCAGCGCCAGCGGAAGTCCAACATAGCCCATGCCGATGATGCCGATCCTGGCATCGCGGTCTTCCATCTTCTTTTTCAGTTGAATCAGTGTTTTCATGGCGATTTGTCCCACCTAATTGTAAGGGACGGCGCGGAGCTGTGCTGCTTGTCTGTATGACACGTGTCCTATTTTTAATCGATTCCCAAAAACTGTGGTCGATAATGTTACGTGTGCATCGGCGCAGACTATCCGAGTTGCAATCAATTACATTGGAAGAGCAGGGAGAGTGCATTGTGGCCAAGTATCTGGTAACGGGAGCAGCGGGCTTTATCGGTCGTTCCATCACGGCGGAACTCTTGAAGCGCGGCGAGAGCGTGCGCGGAGTGGACAATTTTGTCACCGGCAAGCGCAGCAATCTTGTTGGCCTTGAGAAGATGGAGTTCATCGAGGGCGACCTGGCCGACCAGTCCGTCTGCGAGCGCGTTTGCCAGGGTGTTGAAGTCATCTTCCACGAGGCAGCGCTGGCCTCGGTTCCGCGCTCGGTTGTAGACCCTGTGGCCACAAACACCGCCTGTGTCGATGCCTCGCTCTATCTTCTGAATGCCGCCCGGTTGGCTGGGGTTAGGCGAGTTGTTTACGCCGGGTCGTCTTCGGCCTACGGCGACACGCCAACCCTCCCCAAACACGAGGGGATGCTGCCCAACCCGATCTCTCCCTATGCAGCGGCTAAGATGGCTGCGGAGCTCTATATGGGTGCATTTGCAAGGGTTTACGGGATTGAGACGGTCACCCTGCGCTACTTCAACGTCTTTGGCCCGTATCAGGACCCGACATCGCAATACTCCGGCGTGATGGCCGTGTTTTGCCGCAAATTGCTGGCTGGCGAGCAGCCGACGATCTACGGTGATGGCGAGCAGAGTCGCGATTTCACCTACATCGACAACGTGGTCCACGCCAACCTGCTGGCAGCGGGCGCGCCGGCGGAAAAGGTCAGCGGCAAGGTGATGAATGCTGCCACGGGGAACCGCGTAACGCTGAATTATACATTTAAGGAGTTGGCGCAAATTATTGGATACAAAGGGGAACCAGCCTATGCTGCTCCACGGGCTGGCGATATCCGCGACTCCCTGGCCGATATTTCCCGCGCCAAGGAACTGCTCGGCTACTCGCCAATCGTCGACTTTGCCGAGGGGTTGCGGCGAACTGTTGACTGGTATCGCAACAGTTCGAACACCTAAGTCTAAGAGACCATAGTGACAAGTCCGAAGGTCATATTCACTTTGCTTCCCGGCTGTGAATGACTCACACTTGCTTCTGATTCAATTCGGGAATCGCTCGCGCGCTTCCGCAAGCTGAATTCAGAATCGAGGACCTCATTCCGTGACGGACGGTCGCCATACTTCAGATTCCATTCCACTACGCTCCTTTTTGCTACTCCCACGCCGCAATCCCGTTCTCTTTCTGGGCGTTGTGGTTGGCCTGCCGGTTCTTACGCTGCTTTACTGCCTTTTGGCGCCTCACCAATACGACGCCACGGCCAAAGTCGCCCTCCAGGTGCAATCGGCTACCGGGCTGAATCTTGAAGGCAATGAGACTATTGCACAGCTCTCCGTCCTCTCAGCGCCCTTGCAGCAGGAAACGCTGGCCAACGTCTTCCGTAGCGACCAACTAGCTTGGCGGGTTATCCGCGAGATGCGGCTGGACAAGGAGGAAGCCTTTGCCACCGGCTTTGCCAGCCGTTTTCCGGATTTCAAGCCCGACGCGCCAACCCCGGCCGCTCAGCAATATCTGCTGGAGCGCTTCCAAAAGAAGCTCAAGGTTCAGGTTCTGCCGCGAACGCTCCTGCTATCTATCCGATTCCGGTCGAAAAGCCCCACGCTCTCGGCCAAGGTTGTCAGTGCGTTGGTCAACGACTCCATGGACCTTGAGATGGAGAACCGCGCCAGCGCCATGGCCCATGCATCAGACTGGCTGAAAACGCAGTTGAAGGACCTGAGAGCGCGCGTTGAGCAGGACGAGCAGAACCTGGCCGATTACCAAAACAAACATCAGCTGGTCTCAGCGCGTCAGAGCGCCACGGCCAGTGAGCCTAACACAGCCGCGGTTGATCCGGCGTTGCTCGAACTCGAAGACCTCGGTCATCAGCTGGCAATCGCGACTTCGGAGCGGGTACTGGCCGAGTCGACTTTGCGCGAGGCAGAGAAAGGCGACCCGGAGACGGTTCTGGCCGGCAACGCGCAGTTGCAGATTGCGCTTGGGCTCTCGACGTCAGCTTATTCGCAGTTGCACACCCGCAAAAGTGATCTTGAGCAGGAAAAGGCTCGGTTGAGCGCCGAGTACGGCCCAACCTATCCGCGCGTGGTCGAGATTCAGAACCAACTGACCGACCTCACCGCTCAGTTGAACGCCGAGAATGCAAAGCTGCTGGAGCGTTTCCGCCGCGCTTATGAAGCGTCGCGCTCACACGAGGATCTGCTGCGCGCCCAGTTTGACCAGCGGACAGCAACCGCTCTTGAGAAGAACAAGGCGATGATGCAATACGAGTTGCTTTCGTTGCAGGCCCGCGCGAGCAGCGAGCTATTGGCGCGTTTGACCGCCAAACTTGAGGAGAGCGGCTTGGCCGCAGGTGTTCGCTCGCCGGGTATAACGTTGGTCGACCCGCCAATCGTGCCCTTCAAACCTTCTGTGCCGGATCTGCCGCTCTATCTGGGCATAAGCATTGTCACTGCGCTCTGGTTGGCCTACGCGGCTGTGATGTTGGTGGATGTGCTCAAGAAGCCGTCTTCAGGCACGGTCACAACAACGCTATTGCTCGCCGCGCTCTTCTTGATGCATCAACACTTATTGCGAGCACAAGCGCCGACGCCAAGCACACAGGGCATTCCCGCTGGCGTGTCACAGCCCGTACTCACTCCGAACTCGCAGCACCCAACGCTGAATCCCAAGGAATCCCCGCAGATTTGGAACGCGCCAGCAACACCTCAAACGGCGTCAAGTGCAGAGTCCCAGCGTTCAACCGGCGCAGCGATGCCGGCGCCCATTGCAGCCGGCGACATCCTCGATGTGAGCGAGTTCCACACACCCGAGTTCCACAGCGTTGTGCGCGTGGCCGCTGATGGCTCGGTGAGTCTGCCGCTGCTCAAATCTGTGCAACTTGTCGGCCTTGACGAGAAGGCCGCGGCCGCAGCAATTGAACAAGCATTGCTCGAGCAAGGAGTTCTTCTCCATCCGCGCGTGACGGTGCTGGTCACTTTGTCGCTTGGTCAAGATGTCAGTGTGCTCGGCGAAGTTGCTCGACCTGGTGTTTATCCCTTTACCGTGCATCACCGACTCCTAGACCTGCTCTCCGCGGCATCGGGCGTCTCGCCTTCAGCAGGCCGGTTGGTCAATGTATTTCACCGCAGCGATCCGAAGACAGCGCATGCCGTCATTCTTGACCCCGCGGGCCTCGACCAGTCGCAGGACCACAACCCAGAACTTGAACCCGGTGACACGGTTCAGGTCAGCCGCGCGGGCCTCGTCTACGTAACCGGAGACGTCTCACGTCCCGGCGGATTCCCAGTCGACCCCGTGCAGGGACTGACCGTTATCCAAGCTATTTCGATGGCATGGGGCACAACACCGAACGCAGCCGCCAGCAAGGCAATTCTAATTCGCGAACAAAAAGGCGGACGCACACTCACCACGCTCAATCTGAATCGAATGATGAGAGGCAAGGACCCGGACCTGCCCATCCACGACCGCGACATTCTCTACGTGCCGGATTCGACCGCGAAGGGGATTCTGAATCACACCATCGAGGCGGCCATTCAATCCGCTATCGGCGTCAGCATTTACTCAGGGCTGGTTTACTCGCAGAGGTACTAGCCAATGCTTAGAACCCTCACACGCTGGCTGCTACTCACGTATGTCTTCGCGGTGCCTTGGGAGTACTCCATCGACCTCGGTGAGCCGTGGGGCAATATTGCGCGCGTTATCGGCTTGCTGGTGCTTGCGACGGCCTTGCTCGCAGCGCTCGAAAGCGGCAAGCTGTGCCACTGGCAGCCGCTGCAATGGATGGTCCTGCTCTTCATCTTTTACTGGGCGCTCTCCGCATTGTGGAGCCTGGACAGCACTATAACGATTGAAAAGCTCCGCGCATTTCTTCAGACTGCAATCATGGCGCTGGTCATCTGGGAGTTCGCTGGTGAGCCCGAGGACCTGCGCAATCTTCTGCGAGTAGTAACAGCCGGGTCGCTGGTATTGGCCGCGTTGACCATCCTCAACTTCACAAGTCCTGAAGCCTATGCCATCGGTCAGCTTCGTTACGCGGCCGTTGGTCAGGACCCCAACGATGTTGCCCGTTTTCTAGCTCTCGGATTCCCGCTAGCTGCGTGCTCGCTCCGTCTGGAGAAGTCCGCTCTCTGGCGTCTGCCGGGTATCTGCTATTTGCCGATTGGCTTGCTGGCGGTTCTGTTGACCGCCTCACGCGGAGGCGCAGTGGCCGCGACGTGCGCGCTCATTGGCTCTGCGATTGTTCTTTTCTACGGCCATGCAAGGCGGGCGTTTCTCTCGGTTCCGGTAATTGCAGCCGCGGCTCTGGCCTTGCTCGCTTTTGTGCCTGAGAGTTCGCTGGCGCGCCTGGCTACTCTGCGCGAAGAACTGTTGTTCGGAACCTTGAACGGCCGAGTGGAAATCTGGTCGCGCGGCTTCGAAGCGTTCAAAAATGCGCCGTGGTTGGGCGAAGGCGCAGGTACCTTTGTACTCGCCGCTCACACCGCAAATGAAGACACCGCGCACAACACACCGCTCACCATGCTGGTTACCGGCGGATTGATTGGCTTCAGCATTTCCTTGGCCCTCGGTTGGTTTGCACTGCGCAAAGCGCTGGAAAACCGCGGCTTCATCCGCATCGCCATGATCGCGACGCTTTTCACGCTGGTGCTCGCCTCACTGGTGGGAACCATTGAAGAGAATCGCATGACATGGATTGTGATCGCAATTATCTCCATCGCATCACGGCAGAGCGCTCAGCCGGAGCAGAGCTTGTGCGATGGATGAGCGCGAAAGACTGATGAACAAGGACCGCCCAGCCTTCGCAGGCATACTCCGCGCCTCCATTCATCTCTCCATTGCCGGACTACTCGTTAAATCCATCGCGCTCGGCAAAGAGTTTGTCCTTGCCGCAGTTTTCGGGCGCTCTGATGCAATGGACGCCTATCTGCTCGCGTTTCTTCTGCCCAATCTCATCATCAACCTCATCGCCGAATCCATGAACCAGGCGCTACTGCCAACCTATGTGCGGGTTCGAATTCAGGAGGGCAAAGAGGCTGCACAAAAACTCTTTGCCAACGCGACGCTCGCACTGGTCGCTCTACTATCCCTAATCACCGTAATGTTAATCGTGGGATTGCATCCACTGCTGCCGCTTCTGGCTCCGCATTTTTCAACAGTAAAGCTGCAAACGGCAACACAGTTAGGGCTTGTCATGCTGCCGGTCATTGTTTTCATAGGCATCGCATCTAACTCTGCGGCAGTACTAAATACGTTGGACCGCTTCGCATGGCCGTCCTTGGCGCAGGCGTTCATCCCGGTCAGCATTGTTGTGGGCGCGTTGATCTTCGGGCATGAGTTCGGCATTCAAGCCGTCGCAATTGCAACACTGGCCGGTGCATCCATCTACGCCGTCTCCATGGTTCTGCATCTGCAACTGCAAGGCGTGAAATTTCAATTGCGCTGGACGAGCGGCGTGTCCGGCACGGTCGAAGTTTTCCGGCAATACGTACAGGTGATGCTAAGCGCGCTCGTTGCCAACGCCGGTCTGCTAGTCGACCAGACGATGACCATGCTGCTCCCCGCAGGCAGTCTCTCGGCGCTGGTTTATGCCGGGCGGGTCGTCTCTGTGCCGATGGCCATGCTTGCTGGCGTCATCTCGACCGCCATCACTCCATATTTCTCACGACTCATCGCGCAGCGCGATTGGCAAGCCTGTCGCAAAACCATGCGGCAATGGACCTGGTTGATGGCCGCGGCATCATTGCTACCAACCGCAGTATTTATCCTCTTTGCAAAGCCGATCATCCGAATCGCATTCGAACACGGCGCATTCAATGCGGCAGACACAGCCGTAGTCGCACCAATCCTAATGATGTATGCCATTCAGGTCCCGTTTTACGTCGTCAGCCGTGTGCAGTATCGTTTCATTATCGCCATGCGAAGGACCGACATCGCTTTCTATTGCGGCACTGTTAATCTCGCGCTCGACGTAGTGCTCAACATCGTGTTGATGCGTTACTGGGGCGTCGCAGGCATCGCGCTCTCCACTTCATTGTGGACGGTCTTCACATTCTTTTTTCTTTTCTATTGGGCCAACAAATTATTGCGTGAGGCAGAACAGCGAGAGGCTACCGTGTGAATTCGAAAGCTCGTTACCTGCTGCGCTTTGACGATCTCTGCCCAACAATGAGCCGGGCTGGCTGGGAGCGATTCCACACGCTTATCAGGCAATACAAACTCAAGCCGATACTCGCGATTGTTCCTGCGAATCAGGATCCGGACCTGATGATTGACCCGCCTGACCAAAAGTTTTGGAACGAGATGCGCGAACTCGAAGCAATCGGCGCATGCATCGGGTTGCATGGACTGACTCATTTGAACGATCAACGCGGGCGCAGCCTCATCCCGCTGCATCGCGAGACGGAGTTTGCCGGCGCTATGGAACCCGCTCAACAGAAAAAGATAGCGCAGGGAATTCATTTGCTGAAGGAGCAGGGCCTCACGTCGAGGATTTGGGTCGCACCCAGGCATGGCTTCGATAGGAACACGCTGCGTGCTTTGCAAAGTGCGGGCTTGAATCTTTTATCAGATGGTTTGGCAGAGAGGCCATTTCTAAAAGGCGGTGTCGTCTGGATTCCGCAGCAGATATGGGAGCCTGTTAGCAAGCAATCCGGCCTATGGACTATATGCATACATGCAAACACTTCCACGGCCGCACAATTCGCAGAGCTGGGAGATTTTATTCGAACGCATCACGAGCAGTTCACCAGCGTAGAAGACGCGTTGGTCGAGTTCACGCCAAGCCCACTGAATATCGTAGAGGCGGTAGCAACCTGGGTGCGGCTTACCAGAATACGCATCAGCAAATGGCGCAAGCGGCGCCGCAGACATTAGTTCATCGGGCAAGCATATCGTCGAAATAGGCCTCGTAAGCTGTTATTGCGCGTTGGCACTCGAATGGTGCAATGAACTCATGCGCAAAGCGCGTCCCCGGTTGAAACGCTGTGACAGCTGCATCGAACGCGGCTTCCAGGGCTTCAACACTCACATCCTCTGCCAGCCAGACACCGGGCTTACCAGTCAGTAAACTTGTAACACTCTTTGAACACGGAGTCCCAACGATTGGCAGTCCATATGCAGCCGCCTCAAGTAATGCATTAGGCATGCCTTCACTCCGCGAGCTCAAAACAAAGAGATCAGAATTCATGGCTTCGAATGGAACCTCAACGTATCCAGTCAGCTTTGCATAACAATGAAGGCCAAGAGATTCGATCATCTGTTCCAATGGCACGCGCTCGTTGCCTTCACCCGCAATGGTCACCCGGAGCGCAGGATACTTTGGCCGCAACTTCGCACATGCTCGCAACAACAAGTCGAAGCCTTTCTCTGGAACTAATCTGCCCACGGCGAGCAGTTGAAACTTGTCACCACACGATCTATTCAGTGATCGCTCAACCGGGAAGACAATGGGATTATTGAGCGTACGCACTTTGACAGCATCAATCCTGAGCCTTTCGGATATTTCATCCGCCATCGCCTCTGATTGAGCGATGATTCCGTCGGCCCAAGGGTAAATCAAAAAGTATCCCATAGAGATTAAGCTGAACCTGCTCGCCGGTAGCGCGCCATTCTGCCGGACCAGAACTTTCGCTCCGCGTGGATAAAATACTCTCAACAGCAGTACCAGAAAATTGAGATGAGCCATTCCGGAGAGGACGAGCTGCGGCTTCACTTGCAGGACGAGTCTGAGTACTCGCCACCAACTCGCTCGAACCCGACGCGCACCCAAATAGTGCGTATGAATATGCGCTGGCAAACTGATCACATTCTCGCGCGTTCGGCACACCACGCAAAGATGCACTTCAAACCGCTCTTTATTCAACCCGCAGGCAAGAAGTTCGATCACACGCTCGGCACCGCCTCCGCCTAGATGCGGAATGAGCAGGAGGATTCGCGGGCGCTGATTATCCATCGCCATCGATATTACCTTGCAAACGAGCAGATGAGGAGGTCTCTAAGACTTTCGTTATCTGTTTTTTTGTATTGATGCGATTCTGGTTAAGAATATGATGAAGGCAGAAAGTAAGCTGTTGCATCAACTGGTTAAC
>CAIMNN010000019.1 GCA_903842845.1 uncultured Acidobacteriaceae bacterium
ATATCGCAGTACAGAGGTAAAGGCTGCCGGTAGAGATGGAAACTTCGCCCGCGGACGGCTGGTGTCCGGCACCGCCGATGTGCAGCCAACCATTCTGGGCGAACGTGCCCGCCGGCGTCAGCGTCCGCTGCATCACCGCCGTCAATGCGCCGCGCACCTGTTGCGGCGATATCTCTGAGGGAAGCGCGTGGCGCAAGGCGGCGTCAGCAAGCTGCTGGAACGCACCGCAGCGATACGCGATGGATCGCCCTACGATAGGATAGCTGCCATCCGGCGCGATACAGCGCTCCTGAATCGCCGCAGAGCGCGCCGCGCGCTCGCGGATCGCGCTCGCCATTTCAGTCCATGCCGCTTCCTGTGCACCAACCGTATCCATCAGCATGGTCAGAAAGGGCAGAATCACAAATGAGTTGTAGTAGTCCTGGTGAAAGTTGGGCCCATCGCCATAAGTCCCATCGCCGAGATACCAGTTCGCATGCTCGCGCAGCGCGTAATCCACGCGCATCCGGTCCCAAGGCTCGCCCAGGGCAAACAGTCCGGCCTCAATGATGGCCGCGAACAGTAGCCAGTTATTGTAGTTTCCTAACAGCGCGCGGGTCGCCCGCATTGCATCCGCCAATCGCGACCGAACCTCAACCGGCAGCTTCTCGCGCAGCTGGTGCGGAGCACGGAGGATCGCGAGCGAAAGAAATGCGGTATCGACAATCGTCTGCCGGTCGCCGCCGAAGTCCATGTAATCCGGCGATTCCTTGTCGACTGCTGAGGTAATTGCAGCTCTTGCCAGCACGCAGTATCGCTCGCGAAGCTGGCCCTCGGTGCCCGTGACCGCCCCACCTTCCAGCCACGGAGCGATGCCTGCAAGAGCTCGCCCCAGCGCCTCCAGATAGGTCGTCTGCCGCCGGTGCTGCTGCTCGCCGGCATACGCCTCCACCGGCATCACCTGTTTCAGCCGCCGCTCACTCAGCGCTTCGAACAGCGGCTTGCAGATCCGGTCCAGCATCGCCACCCAACTCGCGCGGTCGTCGGTAAGCCGAACCGCCGTAGCCCCACCAGCCTGCGCTTCGCCATAGGCAAGCTCTTTGAATGTCATTCGCGCCGCCCCCAAAGCGAAACCGGACTTCAACACGTCACGTCGCTTCATCTGATTCCAATCGCGGAATTAGTTCCAGGAAATTCTATTGCGGAAGAGTACCACGGGAGAAGCTATGGCGGGGCATCGTCCCGATAGTTGGGGTGACTGGACTTGCTGGCTAACTTGCATGTCTCAAATCACATATCTGAGTAAGCCCCTATTACTCCCTTTGCTTCGAGAGAAATGCTCTGGCTCACCAGAGTGTAGTGCCCTTGAAGCCGGGATCGAGTAAAGTCGTTTCGGACGGGCCATGCTGAACGTGACATTAATAACGGAAGTTTGGAGTGCAAGTGTTCGATGATTTTCGAATGCCGAGCTTTAGCGCAGCTATTCACTTTATCTCGCTGCGGGCTGTATTTACACTATTCACCGATGAGAGATCGAATGACAAAAGTGATCTGCACACGCTGCACCCGCAACAGAGCAAACAACCCTATAAACTATTGAAAAAAATATATGGTGGAGGCGGCGGGAGTCGGACTGTGCACCGGTATTGAAAACACGTAAGTTACAGATTCTGAGGCACTCACGATACGCAGAAAGCGCGAAAATAGAGGAAATTACACACGTAATACACACACGGGGTTTTCCGACGTTCACGATTTCTTGAAGATTCATCAAACCCAGCGGGGGCAATCTTCCCTCGGCTTTCAACTAGAGAATTCCCGCCGCCAAGAACTCGTATTGTTCGGCGCTCGGCACAGCTGCAACGTATACCCTTGCCGATGCAGTTTTTGAGCACTGCGGTTAATCCAAGTTCCTATCAATGACAAAACGTCAAGAAAGTTGTAGTATTGTGCTATGGCCCAGTCTCACAGAGAGGCGTCGCGGCGGCTCTTCGATCTTGCCGATCAACAGCAAGGCTTCTTCACAACGAAGCAGGCCAAGGCGGCCGGATTTGCCGAAAATACGCATCCCTACCACGTGCAGGCCGGAAACTGGACACGGGAACACCGAGGCATCTACCGCCTGGCGCTGTTTCCGGTGCCAGACCGGCCCGATCTTGTGCTCTGGTCGCTCTGGTCCAGGAACCGGAAGGAAGATGTAGAAGGGGTTTACAGTCATCAGACGGCGCTGAGCCTCTATGAGCTGTCAGACCTAAACCCGGCGAAGCTCCATATGACCGTTCCGAAGAACTTCCGGCGTAACAGCGCTATCCCTGGCATTGTCGTGCTCCATTATCGCGACCTGCTCAAGAGAGAAATACAGGCTGGGCCTGGCTACAAATACACTCGGCCGCTGCGAACGATTCTTGACCTGATAGA
>CAIMNN010000020.1 GCA_903842845.1 uncultured Acidobacteriaceae bacterium
CACATTCTCGCGGCCGACCCCGAGAGCACATCACTCAAGCTCCATAGCCTGCTCATCGCTCGTCACGGACATTTAGTTTTAGACGAGTACTTCTACGGATTCACCCCGGACAAGGTCCATGACATGCGCAGTGCCGGCAAAACCTTTGCGCCCGTTTTGGTGGGTTTGTCCAACGAGCATGGAGCACACCTGACGCCCCAAACGCCCGTCTATCCGCTCTTCTCTCAGTACACATCTTTTGCAAACTCCGACCCTCGCAAGCAGAAGATGCTCCTGCGCGACATCATGACCATGACAGCCGGCAACGCGTGCGATGACAACAACGATGACTCGCCGGGCAATGAAGACCGCATGCAGAGCGACGACCAGCAACACGATTGGTACAAGTACACCCTCGACCTGCCCATGTTGAAAGATCCTGGTGGAGAGGATGCGATCTATTGCTCCGGCGATCTGAATCTCGTCGGAGGTGCCGTTGCCGCCGCGACTCATAGCTGGCTGCCGGAGTTCTTCGACAAGAACCTCGCTCGCCCATTGCAATTTGGCCGCTACTACCTCAACCTGATGCCCGACGAACAGGCCTACATGGGCGGCGGAGCATACCTTCGTCCACGCGACCAACTCAAGCTCGGCCAGCTCTATCTCAATGGCGGCATCTGGAACGGCAAACGTATTGTCAGCAAGAATTGGGTAACCGAGTCAACCACCGTGCACTCACATTTTTCACCCACATTCAGTCTCGGCCAAAAACATGAGTATGGATACGGATGGCACATTCACCACCTCACCAGCGGCACAAAAACACTCCGCGTTTTTGCGGCGGAAGGCAACGGCGGCCAGTTTGTCATCGTCATTCCTGAACTCGACATGGTCGTCGGCATCACAGGCGGCAGCTATGGCGAGTTCGCTCAGTGGTACAAATGGGAGTTGGAACTCGTCCCGCAGTTCATCATCCCTGCAGTAATTCCTGCTCAAGCCAGTTCGACAAACCAGACCAATTCTGTATCAACAGTCCATCCGAAACAGTAACCGCCAACTGGCGTTAAACTTCTCAAGCGCAGCTCTTCTATATGAATTCAATAAAAATATGGTGGAGGCGGCGGGAGTTGAACCCGCGTCCGAAACCGCAGTCAGCCTAGAAGTTCCATGCTCAGTCCAGTTCCGAAAAACTTCGCTTCCAATCGCTCAGAACGGACAAGATGCGTTGGTCGCTAGTCCGATAATCTCACCGCTGCAATACGGACCGAATCGCAGAAGCCAGCCTGCTAAATGACGTTCCACCGCGGCCCACAGGCAAAACCGCTAAGAACGGCTGCTTAGTTAATTAAGCAGCAAGTGCCAGATTGTTGTTGGCAATTGTTGTTTTGCGAGCGATTACGGGTGCCCACACCCCGGCATGCCTCAGTGCCGCAAACGATCCCGTCGAAACCGTGACGCCCCCGTTGCAACAATATGATTGTACGCCAAAAGGCAAAAAAAGGCGGCACGAACAGAATCTGCTCGTGCCGGGAGGCCAGTGACGCAACTTATATCCAGATAGGTTTGGCCATGCGGCCTCCCCCATAGGGAATAATTACACATTACTATATATTTAGGAAAAGTCAAATACAATTTTCGATATTTTATAAGAAATATGGTATTAGTGTCCCTGCTCACCCTCAACCTCTGTATTTTCTCTACAATCTACCGCGAATCTCAATCTCATCCCGATTCCTGATTCAATATAAACATAACAATAACAATAAGATAGTTGAATGAGGATTCCTGATTCTCTCAATTGCATCATTTTCTGTGCGTTTAGCCATTTACCTATATAGGATTTGATTCAGCGAACAAATTGCCCCAATTTTTCATCATTTTCTTCACTTTTCTGTAGTTTTTAGTAGAAAAAAGCTCATCTACAGATTTATATATCGCTTATCTCAAGCCCTCTCAGAAAATTGCAACTTGGGGCCCGATTCGGCCATTCCCTAGGTCCCCAACGGCTGAAACCCTGAAATCAGGCAGTAGCCCCTTCAAAGCCAATGCACCGGAGAGTCTTGCCCCTCCGGTGCATTTCGACCCAAATGTTAAGGCTTTGCCGGCTCCGTCTTCTTCGCACCAAAGTACCTGTAAAGCATCACAAGCCACAGCGCCACGCCCCCAACAAACAGCCCCAGGAATATCAAAAACACTGACCACTGCGTCTTGATCGCAAAGTTCGACGGCTCAAACCACGCCTTCAACGCCGCATCACGCACAATGCTCCGCATCAC
>CAIMNN010000021.1 GCA_903842845.1 uncultured Acidobacteriaceae bacterium
ACTTCTCCATGCTGAATTCAATGGCAATTGTAGACGTTAGTCTATCGGGCAGCGTTCAGGATTCAGACGGAGAATCAACTGCGTCGATGCAGCTGATTAACCGGTCCAACCGAATTGCCTTCTTCCTGCGCGCAGAAGTGACCAAAGGCGCTGATGGTGATGAGGTTCTTCCCATTACCTATGACGATAACTATGTGACGCTATTCCCGCATCAGACCCTCACGCTCCATGCAAAGTACAAAACTACCGATGCGGGTGATGGGAACGTATGGATTCGGCTGCAAGGCAGGAACACTCCGACTAACGCAGTGTTGAGCGTCAAGAAGTAGCACGCATCGAATTCAAGGACAGAGTCCGGTAAATGGGGTACGTGATGAATATTCGCAGTCGAATTATTATTGCCTGCTTGTTTGGTTCGAGCCTCGCAGCTCAGTTGTTTGCCGCTAGTGGAGAGTTTAAGTCGGTGCAAATTGCATCGGGATGGCAGTTCCGACAATTGGATGCAAACCCACATCCAGGGCTACAAAGTTGGCACACTGCGAGCGTGCCCGGCGTTGTGCAAACGGACCTGCTGGAGAACAAGCTGATTCCCGATCCCTTCTACCGGGATAACGAAGGCAAAGTGCAGTGGGTTGGCCTTTCGGATTGGGAATACCGGACGTCAATTCAGATCGAATCAGCATCGCTCAATCGGCGGCACATAGAACTGGTCTTTGCCGGTCTGGACACATTTGCATCCGTGACTCTGAACGGTGTGGAGATTCTGAAGGCCGACAACATGTTCCGCGAGTGGCGCGTGGACGTGAAACCGCTCCTCAAGGCTGGCGGAAACGAATTGCGGGTTGTACTGCGCTCGCCCATCAAGGAGCTTCGCGACAAGATAAAGGCGGAACCGTACCCTCTGTACACGGAGGCCGCTACATCGGAGTACGCCGGCAGCGATCCAGCATACGACCCTTACATTCGCAAGTCGGCATATATGTTTGGGTGGGACTGGGGACCGCGGCTTGTGGCCATTGGAATCTGGCGGCCGGTATCACTTGAGTTGTGGGACGATACTCGCATTACTGACTTCAATGTTCGCCAGGAAGAGGTGACCACCGATGTTGCACGCATGAGCGTCGAGACGGAAGTACAAAGCAGCGGCGTGGAGAATGCAGTGGTCGTGATACGGCATGACAACCCCGGGTCAAAAGAACCCCATGGTAGCGATACTGTGTCATCAACTTCGTATGTGCTCCATGCAGGCAACAATCTGCTGACGATGCCGCTGAGTATTTCGAATCCCGCACGCTGGTATCCGAATGGCTATGGTCCGCACACGCTTTATAACTTTGTTTGCGAAGTGCTGGTCGCAGGCAAGGTAGTGGATCGCCGTCATATTCGTATCGGGCTACGCTCAGTGGAGCTTCGCCGCGAGCATGACCAATGGGGGCGCAGTTTTGAATTTGTGGTGAATGGCATTTCCGTCTTTGCAAAGGGTGCCAGTGTAATCCCTTTCGACAGTTTCCCAAGCAGGGTCACATCGCAACATTACCGGCGCATTCTAGAGTCCGCGCAAGAAGCTCACATGAATATGATCCGAGTGTGGGGTGGAGGACACTACCAAACGGAGGAGTTTTACAGCTTATGCGATGAGTTGGGTTTGATGGTTTGGCAGGACTTCGCCTTTGGCGGCGGCATTTATCCCGACGACGCGCACTATCTGGACAACTCGCGGCAAGAGGCGATCTATCAGTTGCGACGACTGCGGCATCATGCCAGCATCGTGCTCTGGTGTGGCAACAATGAAGTTGAATCAGTGTGGTTCGACCCCGACAACGGATTCAAAAAGACTGCGCCCGTGGAAGTGCGGGAATGCGCGTGGCAGAACATTGTGCATCTCTTTAATGGGATTCTCGCTGTAGAAGTCACCCGGCTGGGCAATGGCACTCCATATTGGCCGAGCACTCCGAGCAGTGACTTCGAAGCGCCGGCGGATAACTCCCAGTTCGGCGATACGCATTACTGGGATGTTTGGGGCGACGGAAAGCCGATTGCCGGTTACGAGAAGCAATTTCCCCGCTTCATGAGCGAGTATGGATTTCAATCGTTCCCGGAGATGAAAACGGTTGAGTCGTTTGCGCAACCAGAAGACTTCGACATCGGTTCCACTGTCATGCAACTTCACCAGAAGAGCAGTGGCGGCAATCAGAAGATGCTCACTTACTTGGCAGAGGCATACCCACGACCAAAGGATTTTGAATCATTTCTCTACCTAAGCCAGGTTCAACAGGCTGAAGCCATTCGCATCGCGGCTGAGCATCTGCGCCGCAATCGGCCGCATGTGATGGGCTCGATCTACTGGCAGCTGAATGACTGTTGGCCGGGCGCGTCATGGTCGAGTATCGATTATTACGGACGATGGAAGGCGCTGCAATTTTATGCGCGGCGCTTCTACGCGGATTTGTTGCTCAGTCCGCACAAAGAGGATGATGCGATAGCAATCCACGTCGTCTCTGACAGGGTGGAAACAGTTCAAGCCAACGTGCGGGTTCGTCTGATGCGATTCGACGGCAAGGTTTTGCTGGAGCGTAAGCAGGATGCAACTCTGCCCGCGCTGGCCAGTTCTGTGCCGCTCAGAATTCCGCTCAGTGAGATCAAATCCGTTTCATCCTCTGGCGAAGCGTTCCTCGCCACCGAGTTGATTGTCGACGGTAAACCAGTTTCAACCAGCAATTACTTCTTTCAACCAGCCAAGGAACTTAAGCTTCCGCATCCCACGATTCATTCAGAGCTCAAGCAACTGGGTAAACAGTACGTGTTGCAGTTGCAATCGCCCACGCTGGCAAGAAGCGCGCACGTTTCGTTCGGACAGTTGGATGCGAGCATATCCGATAACTATATGGATTTGCTGCCGGGAGAGAGTATTGAGCTGATGGTTAACAGTGACACTTCACTCGACGAGTTGCGCAAGAATCTGAAGGTGCTTTCACTGGTTGATTCTTTTGCGGACAGTGGGGCGAAGAGTCCGCAATGAACGAGAGCGACCGCAACCAGAGATTGTGTAATTCAACATTGAAAACGGCACGACACGAAATGGAGCAGCAGAGATGAATAGGTTTTCAAAAGCTATTTTGGTCCTATGCATGGTTGTGGGAACGGTGATAACCGCACACACGCAAGGCTCACAGCTGGCAGCCACACCGCCAATGGGATGGAACAGTTGGAATCACTTTGATGCGAAGATAGACGACGCCACCATTCGCGCACAGGCGGATGCCATGGTCTCGAGCGGCATGCGAGATGCAGGCTATGTTTACATCAATATAGATGACGGCTGGGGAGGCAAGCGGGCCGCGAGCGGGAAGACTCGCGCGAATGAGAAGTTCCCAGACATGAAGGCGCTAGCCGACTACATCCACAGCAAGGGCTTGAAGCTTGGTATCTACTCATCTCCGGGGCCAGCGGGAACGCCAGCCTGTTCCGAGTTTGAGAGTTCCTTCGGCCATGAAGAGGAAGATGCGCGCGTATTTGCCGAATGGGGCGTAGATTTTCTCAAGTACGACCTTTGCGGATTACAGGATGACATGGCCAAGGCCGCCACTCCAGAGGATGCGCAGAAAGTAATGGCGGATGCATATAGGATGATGCAACTAGCTATCAAAAAGACCGGGCGTCCGATGGTTTTCAGTTTGTGCCAGTATGGAATCGCTTCGATTTGGAAGTGGGGCGTGTCGGTCGGTGGGAACATGTGGCGCACTACCGGCGACGTGGAAGACAAGTATACGCGTATGGCGGAGTTAGGTTTTGGACAGGCAGGTCTCGCGCGCTATGCCGGACCCGGGCATTGGAATGATCCGGACATGCTGGAAGTGGGAAACGGTGGAATGACAACTGAGGAGTACCGCACACAGATGAGCTTGTGGTCGCTACTTGCAGCGCCATTGATCGCAGGAAATGATCTGACGAAGATGTCGCCCGACACCTACGCTCTTCTAACCAATCGGGAAGTGATCGCCATTGATCAGGATCCAGCAGGGATTCAGGGGGACCGTTTGCGCACGGAGGGGCCGTTTGAGATATGGGTAAAGCCGCTCGCAGATGGGTCCAAGGCTGTCGGATTGTTTAATCGTCAGGACGACTTCATCAAAAGTGGTGAGATAGACCTTAACCTTGCAGAGCTGGGGTTGGGCGAGGCGGTCCAGGTGCGCGATCTATGGAAAGGGAAGGATCTGGGCTTGGCGCACGGAACCTTGAAGAGCGAAGTTCCGGCGCATGGAGTAGTTCTGCTGCGTGTGTACCCAGTCAAGGCAAGCCGCTAAGAGCTTAACGGGATTTGAAGGCATTTCAACGGCGAGTGTGTGCACCACAAGCGCAGGCATATTCGCGCAGTACGCGCTGAATGTGATAACGGACAATTGCTGTTGAATTGTTCTGAATCTCGCCACTTCGAATCGCTTCATATTCTGACGGCAGATACTGGCTCAGCAGCGGCAGCGGCAGCGGGCCATGCAAGTTGTTGAGCAGCCTTTGCACTTCTGTTTGAACTGGCGGGAGGGGCCAATAGTAGCGGCAGCGGTCGCTGAGGCTGAAGGCGCGGGCAAATTTTTCCCGGTCGCCGTCCCCGTGATAATAGGGCCGCCAATGGGCAGGATTGTCGAGCATTGCCATTTCAAGAGCCTCTGGCACACGGGAGGAATCTGATTTATGTTCTGGCATCTGGCGTTCTATGTAGCCAAGGGCGAAGACAACTTCTCGAAGCGCAAACGTCAACCAGGGGCCGACCTTGAGTATGGCGAAATGGTCCTCTACTAAGTGCGCAAGCGCCGAAGGGGTTTGGTAGTCGGTGGAGTGCGCTTCATAAACCAGTTCCGGGCTGGCGGGTAGGCAGGATGCAAGGTGCCTGGCCCTGGCCAAGTCATAGTCGAAAATTGAATTGTCCCCGAACTCCACACCTGGTTGCACCACAAGTCCAATCACGTTCTCCCATGCCGCTTCAAGACAGCAGTTCGTGAATGCAATGCGAAAAGAATCTAAAGTATGCTGCACATCTTCCACACTTGTCGGCTTGGGACGCTCTCCTTCAACAACCTCGCCGCCGGGTGTCGGAACCTCAGTTCCGATTACATAGAGAGGTCGCGGCGAACCGGCAGGCAACAGCGAGTACGCTTCTTCGGCTGCTTTGCAGAGCTTGGCCGCGCGCGCTGCTATGACCGACGCATCCAGAACCGCTGGGTCGTCTCTGCAAGGCATGCTCGCGTCGAGGTGGATCTTCAGGTAGCCGGCCAGCACGCTTTGTCTGGCCAATTCGCAGGCTTTGTACATAGCGGCTTCTGCCGGTTCAGAGCGCCAACAATAAGGCCCCAGATGATCTGTCCCCAATAAAACACACTCCTGATTGAGGCCGGCTTGCTCTGCCGATTCGCGAATCTGGGCGGCGAACTGCGCCGGCGTGGTTCCTGTGTATCCTCCATACTGGTTTACCTGGCTGCATGTGGATTCGACGTGCAGTAGCGTACCGTCTTTGCGCGCCTGTTGAATCGCTGCGTCCAGCACAGCCGGATGCGCCGAGCAGACGGCGAAGGTACCAACCAAATCACCGTGCCGATTGCGTTCTACAATACTCCGCAGGAACCGGCTGGGTTGGATAGAAGTGGCATGATTGCGATTAATTTCGTATGATTTCATATACAGTATATATTTAAGCATTTAT
>CAIMNN010000022.1 GCA_903842845.1 uncultured Acidobacteriaceae bacterium
CTGGAGACGCTGATCAGTGTGAAGTCCGTGAATGAACAGGCGGTGCAGAGCACGAACAGCGGCCCGACCACAACGATCAGTAACGGAGAGATGACGGTCAATCCGAGCACGGTTTTTCCGTTGCGCTCGATATGCCAGACGGACCTGCTGACTGCGCATGTGCTGGAGACGGAGACTAGAGCGACTGATCCGCCGGTGATAGCGCAGACGACACACATCAGCGTTTCACGCGAGGTTTTTGATGATCTGAAAGCGGGCAAGAAGACCGTGCTGGATTACCGGGAGGATTACCGGCCCGTGGGGGATGGCTACTCGTGGTTTGTGGTGTTCAAAGGCGAGATTGAGCTTGATGCAGCGGGCAGCAAAACCTTTCATGTGATCGTAAATGACAAGGAGGTTGACCTGCCGGTTATCAGGGCGAATGGACATTGGAATGAGTCGCCGACTCAGTTTGCAATCCTGGATGACCGAGGCAATCCACTTGTGCTGGATGTGGAGATGCCGGCAAAGAAGTTTGCAATCAAGGTGTCGAAGATCAACTATCCGGTGGCGAAGAGCATTGAGAATGACCTGGCGAAGGAAGGCAAGACTGCGGTTTATGGAATCTATTTTGATTTTGACAGCGCAGTGATACGAGCCGAGTCAGAGCCGGTGTTGAAGGAGATAGCCGAAGCGATGAAGAGCAATGCGGCGTGGAAGCTGAATATTGCGGGACACACGGATAGTGTGGGCGGTGACGCATCGAACCTGACGCTATCAAAGAATCGTGCAGAGGCGGTGAAGAAGGCGTTGATGGAGCGCTATTCGATTGATGCATCGCGATTGAGCACATCGGGCTATGGCGCATCGCAACCGAAGGCGACGAATGAAACGGTAGAGGGCCGGGCGTTGAATCGCCGCGTGGAACTGGTGCGGCAGTAGTTGAAATAAGGAAAGAACTCGGCAAGACGCTGAGACATTAGAAGCAAGAAAGGCAGAAAGTCATGATCGAGATACGCAACGTGGCGGTTGGTATGAAACAAGCGGTGGCACTGGTTGGAATGCGGATGGTGCGTGCAGCCAGGGTGGGCATACTGGTTTTTGTGATACTGGCAATCGCGCTTTCGACGGGGAGTTGCAAGCATGAGCCGAGTTCAGTGGCGAGCGGCACAACGAACAATGCGCAGGGTGGTGCGTTGAGTTCCGGGAGCGGCTCAGCGCATGTGAATTACAAATCGAATGTGCATCTGGTGGAGCAGGATGAGGGGGAGAAGGGAATCTTTGGAGTGAGCACGAATGGAGCGGCGCTGCTGCTTGATCCGTCGAATCCGAAGTTCCAATCGCTCAAAGGCGGCGATGTTCTGGTGATCAAAGGGATGATGGCGAAGAAGATAGTAGCCACGAAGATGGACGAGTCCGGGCTGTTGGTGTTGACGCAGCAGGCGCAATTGACGGATGCGGTGCAGGATGGCACGATCCACGTTTCAGCGCCGATACGATTTGGCGGGCAAGTTGCGGAGAACCGCAAGCCGGAACTGATGGAAGAGTTTATGAATCGCTTTTCACCGACGGTGTACGCGCAGAGCCCCGATGCACTTGCAATGAACAGCGCTGAGGCGAAGGGGACGAAGGACGCGTACGGGAATGTGCTGAGTGGAGTGAAGGGAGCGTTGATCGACGATTGGAAGACGGATTTCAATGCGACAACGGCGGAGGGAAAGATCAACATCCACCTGAAAATGACGAAGGAAGTGGGTGGATTCAAGGCAGTGATAACGGGCGAGGGTTATCTTGCGAATTTTGATTTCGATTCGAATATAGGAATTGAGCAAAGCAAATTCGACAATATAGACGCAGGTTTGAAGAATCTGAATGGAGTGATGAACTTCAAGTGGGAGGTTGCGAAGGAGACGCCGGGCGTACAGACAGGCGATGATCGCATTAAATTGCCGGCGGCGATAGAGATTCCGCTTTACAAATATATGGATGGGTTTCCGCTGTTTCTGGAGATTGGGTCGGCGCTGATCATCAAGCCTGCTATCTCCGGCGGCAAGGAGTACAGCCGCGGGTCATTCCGTATTACTTATGATGGCTATCAACATTTTTCAGCGAAGAAGGGGAATATTGACTCGGATGGGAATATAACAGGCGACATTCAGTTTCTGGAGAGTCAGAATATTTCACCGTTGGCACCAATGGGGATGGTAGTGGCGTTTGCAGCGCCGCGCATTGAGTTGACTTTTGGTGTGAGCAAGATTTTGAAGTTCAAAGATATGAAGGAGGCGGCGTCGAAGGTGGATGCGCTGGCGGGTCTGCTGGCGAAAGAGGCGCTGACGCCGGAACAGTATGCCGCGTTCAAGAGCTCGCCGATGGGGAATTTTACTATCAGCAAGGCGATTGAAAATGCGACCAAAAGCGACGCAGCGGTGTATTTTGAGTTCATTTCGAGCGCGGGGATGAGTTTTACAGGGATATCGGCGATCACACCGTGCACGCGACACGATATTCATCTTTGGGGCAGGGTGGGTGTATCGGCGGAGGTGTTTGGCCAGAGTATGGGCAAGAGCGAGAAGGATATTTTTGAGAAGGATTTCACGCGCATTGATCCACCCGGTACAAAGTTATGCGAAGCTGTAGGGCCGAAGGTGTGAGGGCCCGATGTTTGGAGGCTAGACAAGCCGCTCACGGTGCTTAACCAGACTACGAGGCGATGCTAATTCCATTTTGCAGGCCGGCGATGCGCTGGCCTGTTTTGTTTATGACGACGATGTTTGCGGGCGCGCCGGGGGCGAGGTTGGCGGTGGTCTGCTCGAGGCCGGTCATGGTGGCCGGGTTGGTGGTGAGCAGGCGGAGCGCGTCGTCGAGCGATGCGCCGGTGAAGGCGATGAAGTTTTCAAGCGCGCGGTCGAGGGTGAGGATGCTACCGGCGAGGACGCCGTTTGCTGTGGCGCGGCCGTCGGCGACTTCAACGTCGAATCCGCCAAGCTTGTAGGTGCCGTTGGGCATGCCGGCGGCGCTCATGGCGTCGGTGACGAGGATGGCGCGCTGCGGGCCCTTCATCCGCCACCATATCTTCACGATTTCGGGCGCGACGTGGACGCCGTCGCAGATGAGCTCGGCGAAGAGCGCGTCGTTGGTGAGAACGGTGGAGAGGATGCTCGGAGCGCGGTGATCGAGCGGGCGCATGGCGTTGAAGGTGTGTGTCGCGCTGATGGCTCCGGCGGCGATGACGGGGAGGCACTGGGCGGATGTGGCGTCAGAGTGACCAA
>CAIMNN010000023.1 GCA_903842845.1 uncultured Acidobacteriaceae bacterium
AGGGAAAGCCCACCCGATAAATTTATCTGGGTGGGCTGAGGTTGTGCAGCAAAAGACTGCGAACTAGTTGTCGGAGAGCATGCCGGGCATCTCCGGGGTGCGGAGCCGGACGAGGCGCTCGATGGCGTAGGGGACGCGGTGGTCTGTGGTGTAGTAGTGGCGTACCTGGAGCTCGCCGAGGAGGCCGATGGCGAGGAGCTGAATGCCGGCGACGATGAGTACGGCTCCCATGACGAGCAAGGGGCCGTGCGCATCCATGATGTTCATCTTCCAGTTTATGAGCTTCATGATGAGCAGGACGGTTGACATCAACCCGCCGCCGACGATGCCGAGGGCGCCGAAGGTTCCGAAGAAGTGAAGCGGACGGCCGAGGTACTTGATGAGGAAGCGGATGGTGAGGAGGTCAAAGAAGACGCGGAAGGTGCGGCCGATGCCGTAGTGGCTTTTGCCGCGCTCGCGATTGACGTTCTTGATGGGAATTTCGCAGATGGTTGCGCCGTACCAACTGGCGAGAGCGGGGATAAAGCGGTGCATTTCACCGTAGAGCGGGATGTTGGTGATGACTTCGCGCTTATAGGCTTTGTAGGTGGTGCCGAAGTCGTGAATGTCAACGCCGGAGAGCTTGGCCATAAGCCAGTTGGCGCAGCGGGAGGGGATGCGGCGCATGATGAAGTTGTCAATGCGCTCTTTACGCCAGCCGGAGACGACATCGTAGCCTTCTTCGAGCTTTTCTAGGAACTTGGGGATTTCGTTGGGGTCGTGCTGGAGGTCGCCGTCCATGGCGAGGATGAACTCACCCGATGCGTTGTCAAAGCCTGCGGCAAGGGCGGGGGTCTGGCCGAAGTTGCGGCGGAGCTTTACGACCAGGACGCGGCTATCGACCGCGGCAATCTCTTCGAGGAGCTTGTAGGTGCGGTCGCTGGAGCCGTCGTCGACGAGGACGAGCTCAAAGCTGCCACCGACCTGCTCCATCACCTGTTTGAGGCGGGCGTAGAGGGTAGTTACGTTTTCATCTTCGTTATGGAAGGGAACAACAATCGAATATTTCGGCATAACTAAATTATAGACGGATATTAGTTTAGGAATGCTTCAATTTACAGGCAATAGCGGGGGCTTGTGTTCACTTGCTTGATTACTTCAAGTAATGATTGAACCCTGATTTCCACAGGGTTCAGGCGGGGTTGAGTTCTTCGAGCATGGCTTGCATCTCACTCATTGCATGTTTGTTACCGGAGCGGGCGGCGCATCCGATGCCGATCTTGAGGCGTTCGATGGCTTCGGGCTTGCGGTCGACGCTGGCCAGGGTTTGGGCGCTCATGAAATATCCGGCGGTGTATTCGGGGTCGATGCGGAGCAGCTCGTCGAATTCTGTGAGGGCTTCGTCAATCTGGCCGAGGGAGACGAGTTCCATGGCGATGCCGTAACGGGCAAAGCTGCTGGTCGGGTCGAGAGTAAGTATCTCTCTCAAACTATTGAGTTTCTCTGTTGTCATAGGGGTAATTCCTGGTGTTGACAGGGTCATAGGGGAAGGCAGGCTTGCTTGGCTCCATTTGCTTAATTCGGCAGGATTGCCGAAACTGGTAGTAGCCTGTAGCAGCTCCTGCATCTATTGTACTGGACGCAGGGCTGTTGCAGGATGTTCAAGAAATGGAGCAGAAAAGCGACCGATGAGCCCGACCAAGATTGAAAACCCAACGTTGCCACCCCGTACTGTAGCTTACTCGCAATCGGAGATGACCGAACTGGTGCTGCCGAACGACGCCAACACCCTGGGTAACTTGCTGGGGGGGCGGCTGATGCACTTTATCGACTTGACTGGGGCGATTGCTGCTTTCAGGCATTCGCGGAGTTACGTGGTGACGGCGTCGATGGAGCATATTGACTTCATTCAGCCGGTGCACGTGGGGGATCTGATAATTCTGAAGGCGAGCGTGAACCGCGCGTTCAATACGTCGATGGATGTTGGCGTGAAGGTGTGGGTTGAGAACGCGCAGAACAGCGTCTACCTGCATGTGGCGAGCGCATATCTGGTCTTTGTTGCCGTGGATAAGGAAGGGCGACGGGTGAAGGTGCCCTGTGTTGTGCCAGAGACGGAGCACGAAAAGCGCCGCTATGAGGATGCACTGCGCAGGCGTGAACACCGCGATGCGGAGGCCGCGCGGCGGAAACAACAATCAGGATTGGCGATGCAGACCAAGGCGTAGCTGCGAGACGAGATAGTGTTAGTTCAGTGAACGGACTACTGATAATCGACAAGCCGGGCGGGATGACATCGCACGATGTTGTGGGGCGGTTGCGCAAGCTGACAGGCGAGCGGTCCATTGGGCATTTGGGAACGCTGGACCCGATGGCGACGGGCGTGCTGCCGCTGGTGCTGGGCAAGTGGACGCGGCTGGCGCAGTACTTTGGCGATGCGGAGAAGACGTATACGGGCACGATTCGGTTTGGATTTGCGACGGATACCTATGATGCGGAAGGGCAGGCGACGAGTGAGCCGGTGGCGCTGACGCTGGGGCTAGCGGAGTTGCGGGAGCTGGCTGCGGGGTTCCTGGGAACGAAGGAGCAGATGCCGCCGCCGTACTCGGCGAAGAAGATTGCAGGCAAGCCCGCGTATGAGCTGGCGCGCGAAGGCAAGCCGGTTGAGTTGAAGGCGGTGCCGATTACCGTGGCGGAATTTGCGCTGGAAGAGTTGGCCGACGATGCGGTGACGTTCCGGATGGCGATCTCATCGGGCGGGTATGTGCGCTCGGTTGCGCATGAGTTGGGGAAGCTTGCGTTGTGCGGGGCGCATTTGGCTTCGTTGCGGCGGACAGAGGCGGGGGTGTTCACGCTGGCTGAGGCGCATACGCTGGCGGAGCTGGAATCGCTGGTAGGGAATGTTGAAGCGATTGAGGCGTTGAGTTTGCATCCTAGAGCGATTTTGCCGGAGATGCCTGCGGTTACAGCGGACCAGGCGGTGTGGGGACGGATGCGCAACGGCATGCAGGCGAATTTGCCGGAGTTTTCTGATGCGCCGCTGGTGAAGGTGTTTGTGTCGCAGCGTGAGTTGGTGGCGATTGCGAAGCGCGTGGCGGGGACATTGTTTCAGCCGGTCATTGTGATGGGATAGAGTCATAAAGCAGCGTCTAGCGTTTAGCGTCTAGTCAATAGAGCTTATTGAAATTCAAATGATCACGAATCACCGAACGTTCACTCATGATTCCTACTGGCGCGATGCTAGACGCTAAATACTAGACGCTATTTGCTGCTTTTTAGCATCGGCTCCAACACTTCAGCGACAGTTTTTGCGATGAGCTCGGAGCCCTGTGCGGTGGGGTGGATTCCGTCGCGTTGGATGACGTTCTGCTTGCCGACGAGGTCGCGGTAGATCATGGGGATGAACGCGGCGTGGTGTTTGGTGGCGAGCTCGCGGTACATGTTTTCAAATTTTGCGATGTAGTCCTTGCCGTACTCGGGCGGTAGGGTGATGCCGGCGAGGATGACGCGGATGTGCGCGGAGTCGAGCGCGGTGAGGACGGCGTCGAGGTTCTTCTCCGAGCTTTCAAGGCGCAGGCCGCGAAGGCCGTCGTTGCCGCCGAATTCGACGAGGACGATACCGGGCATGTGCGCCAGGACATCCGTTTCGATTCTTTGCAAACCTTCGGCGGAAGTGTTGCCGTTGCCGCCCGCATTGAAGACGGCGATCGACGGCCGCCCCTTTGCCTTCCACAATCCCGGCAGTAATTCCACCCAGCCGGACCCGGCGGGCACACCATACCCGCGGGTGATGGAATCGCCGAAGGCAACCACCGAATGTG
>CAIMNN010000024.1 GCA_903842845.1 uncultured Acidobacteriaceae bacterium
CACACCCTGTGGGTGGCGGGTGGCCCCGGTCTCATGCGAGATTTTATCAAGTTCTCGGTGCCCCCGTAGCATGCCCTGAGCGAAGCCGAAAGGGTCCCTCGCTTTTGGGAACCGGGGACATCAACAAGTCCAAGCGTAGTACGTTCTTCCAATCCAGCGCCTGCACATTATTCACCCCATCTGAGCCATAATCAACTCATCGCAAGTTCTGCCGCGGCTCACTTGTCCGTCCACCCTCAACTCTCAACTGTGTCCACTTGTAGCTCTACACTTTTACCCATTATGTGCATCTGGACATCTACACTTGCAGCCTCCATTTGGCGCTAACCAACAGAAATAGAACCACTTCCCTTTGTATCGCGGACAAAGAACAGAAAAGTCAAAAACTGGCCTGTGCAACTGTGAAATCGCTCCAACCAATAGAATAATAAACACTTATCGCAGCACACCGCTACATCATCACAGCCTCTGTGATACTGTGAAATCGCTACAAATCACAGAAAAATAATTACTTAGCGCAAATATCAAACAAGCCGGCACAGCCACTGTGAAACTGTGCAACCCGGCCTTAACTCTTTTTAATCCTGCTCTTTAGCCGCTTGATCACATTCGGCGGGACCAGCCCTTCCACCTTCCCGCCAAAGCTCACAACTTCCTTCACCATCCGCGAGCTCACAAACGAGTAACGCCCCGCCGGCTGCAAAAACACCGTCTCCAACTCCGGCGCAAGCCGCCGGTTCATCAACGCCATCTGGAACTCATGCTCGTAATCGCTGATGGCGCGTATGCCGCGCAGCACAACCTTCGCCCCGATCTCACGCGCAAAATCCACCATCATCCCGTCAAACGTCGCAACCGACACATTCCCAAATCCACGCGTCGCCTCTTGCAGCATCTCCACGCGCTCTTCAACCGTAAACAGCGGATTCTTCACCGGGTTCGTCAGTACCGCCACCGTCACGTGGTCAAATATCTTCGACCCGCGCTCGACCAGGTCAATATGACCATTCGTCGGCGGATCAAAAGTTCCGGGATAGAGCGCATTGATCTTCATCTCGTCACTCGGGCCACGCCTCATTGGCTCTCCATTGGCACTCAACCAGTGTAACTCGCTGCCAATGAAAAAGCGGCCACCCGCAGGCAGCCGCTTTCACTGGTTCAACATTGATTACGCGCTCGCAGCCGCCCCGCGTTTTGGCTTCACTGCTTCCTTCGCCGCAGCCGGGCCGGCTTCGGGAACCTCAGGCACCTCTGCTTTTTCCGCCGCCATCCCGATTCCCAGTTTCTTGCGCAGCTCCGCGTCCATTCTGGCAAAGACCTCTTTATTCTCCTTGAGGAATCCGCGCGTGTTCTCGCGACCCTGCCCGATGCGCTCGCCCGCGTAGCTGTACCACGCGCCCGACTTCTCCGCGATGTTGTTCGCCACCGCCAGGTCAAGCACATCGCCTTCGCGGCTGATGCCCTCGCCGTACAGAATGTCGAACTCGGCCTCGCGGAATGGCGCAGCAACCTTGTTCTTCACAATCTTTACCTTGGTGCGGTTGCCCGTCACTGCGTCGCCCTCTTTGATAGCGGCAATGCGACGGATGTCGATACGCACAGACGAATAAAACTTCAGCGCGCGACCACCAGTCGTCGTCTCGGGATTGCCAAACATTACGCCAATCTTCTCGCGAATTTGGTTGATGAATATCAAACATGTGCGCGACTTCGAAACCGTACCCGTCAGCTTGCGGAGCGCCTGCGACATCAAACGCGCCTGCAATCCCATGTGCGAGTCGCCCATCTCGCCGTCGAGCTCGGCCTTCGGCACCAGCGCCGCAACCGAGTCAACAACCAGCACATCGATAGCGCCCGAGCGGACCAGCGCTTCGGTTATCTCCAGCGCCTGCTCACCCGAGTCCGGCTGCGAGACCAGCAAATTGTCCACATCTACGCCCAGCTTCTTCGCATAGCCTGGGTCGAGCGCGTGCTCGGCATCCACAAACGCAGCGAGGCCGCCGGCCTTCTGCGCTTCGGCAATGATCTGAAGCGTCAAAGTAGTTTTGCCTGAAGACTCAGGCCCGAAGATCTCCACCACGCGTCCGCGCGGTACGCCACCAACTCCCAGCGCCGCATCAAAGCTGATGGACCCCGTCGAAATCACCGCTATCGGCAACAACGCCTCGCGCGAGCCAAGCCGCACGATCGAACCCTTGCCAAACTGCTTCTCAATCTGTGAAAGTGCCAGTTCTACCGCTTTTGCGCGTTCATCTGCCGATGCCATTGGGGTCTCTCCTTCAAATCACTGCCTGCGGCCAACTATCAGCCACAAAAATAGTAATGAATCCCGTTGCGAAAGCAAAGTGTAGCAGGGATTGTGCAACCACTCTATCAGAAAATAGCGAAGAAATGGTGAAAATATTCACATCTCGGCGCCTCCGTCCAGAGTACAAAGGTCGAGTAACGGGCACTATTCACGTAAGAGTAAACAGTTAAACTGTTTATTTTCAGCAGTTGAACGAATTCCCGCAGCGGAGACTATTTTCCGGCCGACGTGACCTCGCTGATGGCCAGGTCCCAGTGCGCCTCTAGAATCTCAAAACGGCGCAACTCTTCCTTGTGGAAGGTCTCCTGATCAGGGTAGAGCTTGAGCTGAAGCGCATGCTCATCGGCCGGAGTGTACGCGGCCTCGGCATTTTTAAAAACAATGGTCACGCGGTAATCCCACCGCTCGGCCTCTGGCATGTGGAAGGCGGGCGTCTCGACGCGCACGGAGAGGATGCGGCCTGTCGCAATCTGCTCCTTGAGAATGGGCAGATGGTTCTTATTGAAGAGCGTGAGGAACTCTACCTGATGGCCCCAATGCACTTTGTAGTAGTACTCCATCACATAGGGCTTCTGCGGGTCGGGCGCGGGCGGCGCCTGAGCAAAAGAGTGGGCGGCAGCGGCGAAAAGGAATGTAAAAAGTAACAGGATTGTCCAACGGCGCATCGTTAATCCTCCTTGAGAATAAAAAGCAGATTTGATCTGGTTCGAAAAAGATTAAAGAACAAACGTCCCCAGCCGCTGCTCCTTCGCCGTCAGCGCGTCGCACTCGCGGTCGATGGCCTCGTAGCCCGCGTCGTTGGCTTTGCGGAACTCGCGGAAGGCCTCTTCGCTCTGCCAGCGGTCGATGGTCAGGTAGCGCCCGGCGATGTACGCGTCCTTGAGCAATTCAGTGCCAAGGTAATCCGGCGACTTCGCGAAGAGCGCAGCCCACTTACCCGCGGCGTTATAAGCCTCTTCAAAGGCCGCGACCTTCTCCTCCGCAACTTCGAACTCCCAGACGACGACGAA
>CAIMNN010000025.1 GCA_903842845.1 uncultured Acidobacteriaceae bacterium
AATCTGCACATCGTTCACGCCGCGATATACAGCCGCACGCATCGTTGCCGGAATGGCAACGTTCGACGCAACATCACCGGGTTGGGTCAGTGTGCTCATGCTGTGTTTTTAAGTTCGCGCTCGACTTCAGCGCAATGATTCTCTACTGCCAGTTTACTGCCATTGGCCATCTTCATAACAGCCAGCCACATCCACGGACGCAACGCAGTAAATAGCGCAAACGCTCCCTCGCGGAACCGCCCATCCGGCGTGTGGAACCGCTCAATCCCCTTCAACTCGAACTCCACCGTGTCCGATATGGATTTGATGCAATAAAAAGGAATTTGATGCGCCGCGGCCAGCCGCGCCAACGTCGCCGCTTCCATCTCAACGCAGCTTGCGCCATACGTCGCCTTCAACCGCCGCTTCTCATTCAGATCCGCAAATCGGTCGATAGTGACGAGAACCCTACCATCACCAGACGCCGCCGGATACCGCTCACCAGTCTTTGCGTTAATAATCGTCGACGGCCTCAGCACACTACCAATCGCAATGCCTTCCGTACATGCCCCGGCCCAACCAATCGAAGTAAGCGATGCAATGGGACCCAGTTCATTAACTGCTTGAAAAGCCTGCGTCGCACACACCGGCCCCATTCCTCCAAAACCAATAACGCACCGCTCATCGCCCCACAACTCAACGCTGCCCGCACTAACCAGCTTGGGCAAATGCCGCACTAGCGGAGCCACTTCCCGCTTCAGCGCGCCCAGGTAGACCTTGCGCGGCTCCATCAGCGTGCAACTCCTGACTTGCTCGCCGGCACATACCCGTTCTCTTCAAACCACTCAACCGCAGCCTTCAACGCCGGCATCACCGGTTGTATCCGGAACCCAAGCTCCTGTTGCGCCCGCGCCGATGACGCATACATCTTCTTGCGGCCCATGCGCACCTCTTCAAGCGTCGCGCGCGGCTCTTTCTTCCGTATCTTGCCCGTTATCGTCTCTTCAAAAAATGCGTACGTCGCTGCAACAGCAAACGGAATCTTCATCGTCGGCGATGGCACGCCGCTCAACTCGCTCAACTTGTCGAGTATCTGCTTCAGCGTCAGATTCTCGCCGCCAAGAATGTAGCGCCGCCCAAACTGACCCGTCGTCAGCGCCGCAACATGCGTGCGCGCAATCTCCTCAACGTCCACCAGATTCAACCCCGTGTCCATGTACGCAGGAAATTTTCCATTCAAAAAATCTAAAATGATTCGCCCCGTCGGCGTTGGCTTGCGGTCAAAATCTCCCACCGGCGTCGTTGGATTCAGAATCACAACCTTCTGCCCCTTCGCCGCCGCTTCAAGCGCTTCCTGTTCTGCTAAATATTTAGACCGCTTATAATGCCCCACCATACTCTTGAGCGAAACCGGCGAATCCTCATTGATAACGACGTTGTCCTTGCGGAAGCCCATCGTCGCAACGCTCGACGTATAAACAAACCGCGGCACATCGGCCTCGCGCGCCAGCTTTAGCAGCTCGCGCGTCCCCTCCACATTCGCCTTGTACATCTCCGCCGGGTCCGGTATCCACAACCTATAATCAGCAGCCACATGCATCACCGCATCGCAGCCTTCAAGCGCAAGCTTGATCGACGCAGGTTCGCTCAGGTCGCCTACATGCGTCTCAGCCCTCAGCCCATGCAGATTGTCCAGATTGCTCGTCTTGCGAACCAGAAGCCGAAGCTCGGCTCCCTGTGCCGCCAACGCACGCGCCACATGATGTCCCACAAAACCCGTCGCGCCTGTAACAAAAACTCGCATCTCTCTCCACTAATTTTTGCTGTTACTCGTCGACGAAGGCCGCAACCGCTTCTTCAATAACATGGCATCACTACCACAACTTATCTCCAGCTTGCACTTTGCACGATCCAACCGCTGTCGGCCGTGAGCGGCTGAAATCCGTCACCCAGCATTCATTCAAAACCGAACAGTAGCAGGCATTGAAACTAAACTGCGGCTCTGCAGCAACCAGCGCTGGAAAAACTTCCTGCGGCGCATTCGGCCCTATCGACACCGGGGTCAATGCCTCGCGCGCCGGTAGTATGGCGCCCGAAACTCCCGTCGAGTCCACATCATCAATTTCCTTCACCTTCGCAAGGCTCGCGGCGCAACAGGCCTTCAACAGCTCAGTTGGATTGGTGTAGGAAACGCCCTTGTACTTTATCTCGAATCGGTCGATTCGCGCCGGACCAACTCCCGCATTTTTCAAATGCACGCGTATATGTCCGTGACCGTTCATCTGGCCTGATTCCATGGTCAGCATCAGTATCGGCATCGTGCTTGCTGCAAGCAGCTTCTGATTCTGCTCAACCATCTTCTCCATCGTGCGTCCATGCTCAACCGAAACCACCAGCGAGATCACCGAGATGAAAACTGCGCACACACCCATCACAATGTCCAGCCATGGCACGCCGGAGCTATGGCCGGAATGTCCGTGGCTATGTGACGCTTCTGGCATTTGCCCCATCGCTTACTCCAGCGGCTCGGCTTCAAGTGAGAACTTCTCACCCGCAGCCTTCTTCTCGTTGTAATTCTTCACCCAGTCTTCCCAGTGCTTGCCCGCAGCACGGTCTTTGCCGCTGAACTCTATCCGAGCCACCTCGGCATAACCGATCTTCCGCTTCGCCGAGCCATCCGCCGGAAAAATCTGAATAAACGAATCACCCAGCGCCGTCCCCGAAATCCGGTTGAAGATATACGCCTCAACCCGCTCGCCGTTCTTCAGCGTCAACGTCACATCGCCGCGATAATCAAACGCCTGCTCAAGTGCGTTGCGTACTTCTTCATCGCTCGCAAGTTCTGGAACCCAGCCCTCCAGATTCTCATGTGTTGAACCAGGAGCCACTTCAAGAGCTTCAACCTCAGCCATCGTGTACTTCAGGACTTCAGCGCTCATGCGTGGGTCTCCTCTCGTGCGTTGCTCTCCAACTGCACCAGTGGTGCGTGACCGTTGGCTACTGGCTCGTCAAGAAGCTTCAACGCACCCTGGTCTTTGTACATGCTGAAGGTGGCTCGCACCATCGCCCAAAAACCGGAGAGCGAACCGAATCCGTCGATTACCGCAGTCGGCTCGTAACCGCAACTCACCATGCAGTTCGCGCACTTCGGGTTCCCGCTCGCTGCCCCGTAGCTCTCCCACTCCGTGGTCTCCATCAACTCTTTGAAGCTCTCCGCATAGCCGTCCTGCAACAGGTAACACGGCTTCTGCCATCCAAAGATGTTGTAGGCCGGCGAACCCCACGGCGTGCACTCATAGCTCCGCTTGCCCATCAAAAACTCCAGAAACAGCGGCGACATGTTGAACTTCCACGTCTTCTTCCGGTTCGAAAGTATCGCGCGGAATAACCTGCGCACGCGCGCGCGACCCATAAAGCGATTCTGATCCGGAGCCTTGTCGTAGCTGTAACCCGGCGAAAGCACCACGCCTTCCACGCCCATCGACATGACTTCGTCAAAGAACGCGCGAACGCTGTTCGGGTCAGTCCCATCAAAAAACGTTGCATTCGTCGTCACGCGGAATCCACGCGCCACCGCCGCCTTGATTCCCTCAATAGCAATGTCGTACGTACCCTCGCGGCAGACCGCGAAATCATGATGCTCACGCAAACCATCAAGGTGCACCGAAAAAGTCAGGTACTTCGACGGCGTGAACTCGTGCAGACGACGGCTCAACTCCAGCGCGTTCGTGCACATGTAAATATATTTCTTCCGCGCGATCAGCCCATTCACAATCTCGACGATCTGCGGATGCAGCAGCGGCTCGCCGCCGGGGATGGCAACCATCGGAACACCACACTCTTCAACCGCGGCAAAGCACTCTTCTGGCGAGAGCACCTTCTTCAAAACATGCGGCGGATACTGCACCTTGCCGCAACCGGCACATGCCAAGTTGCAGCGGAAAAGCGGCTCCAGCATCAGCACTAGTGGATAGCGCTTGTTCCCCTTGATGCGTTTGCCCAGAACGTAGCTTGCCACCGTCCACATCTGTGAAATTGGTACAGCCATTCAACCTCCAATGAACATCTTTTGTGCGCGATTTAAGCCGCGCGTTCCATTGCCCGCTTGTAGGCCGTCAACGCCAACAGCGGGAAGTAATCGCGATACAGCGTGTAAGCCAGATAGAAGACGCGCGGGAAGCCGGTTCCGGTTATGATTCCCTGCTTGGTCGGCCCTTCGCCCATGCTCTCATCCCAGTGGCCTTCCGCATCCTGATGCTTCAAAAGCCAGCGTACGCCTTTTGCAATCGAATCTGAGCGGTCATCGCCCGCGGCCAGCAATCCAAGCAGCGCCCATGCGGTCTGCGATGGTGTGCTCACGCCAATGCCGCGCGTGTTCGGGTCGTCGTAGCTGCCGCAACTCTCACCCCATCCACCGTCTGGGTTCTGAATCATCCGCAACCACTCCGCAGCCTGTAGAACTTGAGGCTCATTGTGGTCTATGCCGATGGCGTCCAGTCCACGCAGAACCAGAAACGTCCCGTAGATGTAGTTCACGCCCCAGCGGCCGAACCAGCTTCCGTCCG
>CAIMNN010000026.1 GCA_903842845.1 uncultured Acidobacteriaceae bacterium
CCGCCGATCCCGCCGCGAAGCGGGGCCGGCTTCCGCGAATCACACAAGTCTTGGCGATGGCACTTCAGTTTCAGGAGATGATCGACCGGGGCGAGGTTCACAGGCATGCCGACCTCGCCCGGCTTGGCTGCGTCAGCCGGGAGCGCATCAGCCAGATGATGGTGCTGACGTGGCTCGCGCCCGACATCCAGGAGGAGATCCTGCGATTGCCGCAGATGCCGGGAGGTCGATTTCCGGTCAGCGAAGGTGAACTTCGCAAAATGGCGCGCATGCCACTGTGGGGCGATCAGCGAGCTCGGTGGCAGCCAATGAGATGAGTAACGGCATCGAGCGTGAATGTCAGGTAAACTTCTTGGCTGAAGGGTAATTTATGTCTGCCCGAGTTTACAGAGGCACCACGGGGTTCGGTGGGGTGATGCTGACCGTCGACAGCAACGGATGGGTCTACGAGGGCACACCCGTCTTCCCGCTCACCGGGAAGCCCATAATGAAGATCAGCGGGGAACACATCTACCGGGGCAGCACGTCATGGGGAGCGCCGATTGCGACGGTGAAGGGCGAGTACGTATACAGAGGAACCGGCTTCATGTCAACGCCGATTGCTTTAATTGACGGCGAGTACGTCTACAAGGGAACCACGAAGATGGATGGCCCAATTGCGAACATCAGCGGCGGCGGCAGAATGAGCGCGGCAGCAGCAGCGGTGTTCCTGCTGCGGTTGTGAGCCGGAGACAAGAAGCGGTCGCGACCCACCCATCTCTGAAGGTCACCGTCTACGGAGCCTCGTTACCATTTCCATGCGGCGATCTTTCCAGACGGCGATTACCTCCCCTCTGTCGGGTCGGTCAACCCCTGCATTTCCCAAGGCGTAATCAAACCACTTAATGGCGTTTTCAAAATCCGCGCGATCGTTCGTAATCTCAGTGGCGACGTGATACAACTCACCGAGCCGCCCTGCGACCATCCAAAATGGGTTCCTGAACGGTAGGTGCGATGCGAGAGGAAGTATCTTCTTCTCCAGATACCGTATGTCGGCTTGGTAAGAGTACCCAGCTTCAGGGGTCATGCTCATGCTATTGAACACCCAACAGCGCTGAATTCCCGCCGCGCCCGCGAAATGCCTGTTTTGATCCTGAGTTTCCTCAAAGTAAGACGGTGGATTCTTTGCGTCTAGCGCGAGCCCCGTTTCATACGCCGTCATCGCTCTTGCGGCGAATGGAGCAGCCTCAGCCCCATACTTCTGTAGCGGGCCACTCTCGTTGGAAGCACCGCTCAGTAGGTTCAACCAGTAGCCCATATCGCAATATGCGATGGCCGCTTGCTCTCCAGATAGCCCGGCGGCAAGCGCATCTTCGTAGGCATGTATGGCAATTTCGACGTCACCTTTTGATATTTGTGCTCGCCTTGCGAGGCGATCGGACAGTTCGAGATCAAGTCCAACTGCCATGCCGAATTGGTCTTCAGCGCTTAACATTTTGAAATCGTCCTTTGTGATTGGGCTGCGTTTCTTTCTAACGTGCGTGATTGTTCAGCCACGACAAGGCAATGTCGAGGGCTTCCTGCATGTCATACGCTTTTCCAGCGTACTTGTCGGTTCCCCAATAGACGTAAACCTCTTTGGAGATCGGATGCCACGTAACTTTGTATTCCCTGCTCTGGAATTTGACGTAGCCGTGTCGGTATTCGGACATGATGGGTTGCGCCTCGCGGTTGGACAGGAGTGCGCATCGTTGAGCCTGACGGCTGCATCGGCGGCGGTGTGATCGCCATGCGCAATCTCCTTGGAGAGAATTGTGGATCGGCCTTATCGTACCACTGTTGCAAGTGGCGCGATGAAGACTGTCATGCGCCCGTCCCCGGGCCCGAGTGATGACTCCGGCATTCGAACACCGCGCTCCACAGCCTACGGCTTGGGCTGAACTGAAACGGGTCGCCGTCGATGCCCATCCACGTGCGGAGGCGCTGGGCGAGCCGGAGCAGGTCCTTGTCGTCGCCGCGCCGGTTCAGCTTGCCGCCGTTGCGCAGGAACTCCAACAGCAGTCGGCCTTCGGAGGTCGGAATGCCGGACTGGTCTGCCAGGCCGAGCACGCGGAGATCGTAGTCCTCCGCGCGGACGCCGACGCGTTCCGCGGCCTCGATGGCTGTCCGACGCAGCGTCTCTTCTGACATGGTCC
>CAIMNN010000027.1 GCA_903842845.1 uncultured Acidobacteriaceae bacterium
CGACAACATTAGCGACAGCATACCCTGCAATGAAAACTGCAGCGCCAAGAGCCGCGCGGTCCATGTGAATCTGCGTCTTCTGCACAATCTGCTTCAGGAAGTCGCCCTTCTGCACAATCATGTCAAACAGACGGATGAAGCTCGGCAAGTTCGCGCGCATCGTCTCCTTGACATAGAGGGGGACATCAGTGAGCGTTGACACCAAGTGATCAGATACTTGGTTAGAGGGGTTAACAAATCTGAGAAGCCGCTGGAACACAATTGCAAGCGATTGCAGCAAGACTGCATTGGGTTGAGGGTCACCGCGCTGACCAAATGTGCCTGCAGCTACCAAGTCGATGTGGGCATTCTTGTTCGGCATGTTCACGGCGGGGCTGGAGACACCGGTGGCAAAGGCATTGATCAAGTTCAAGTAGATGTGCTTTCCAGCGGCGCTGTCCATCAGCGACATCAAGTATTGTGCAACCAGTTGATTGTATGCCAACAAGAGGGATCGCTGTGAGAGTGCCTTCATGTCCCCATCATAGAGTGCGAGACGGCGCGCAGGGAATGCATTAATTTGCAGACGGGCACCTGCTCGATCTGTCGAAATCAGGCCATCCAAACCCTCTTGGACAATTGCATCAGCAGCCGCCCCAACTCCACTGTCAGCCAAGAAGCCATCATAGTATGCGATACCAGCCAAAGCTGAGTAGTACCATTCATAGGCACCCTGGTCATTTGCGTTTTGCACAGAGGCGATAGCAGCCGCACCCGCACCCGCCGTCAATATCGCCTGGCTGATCCTAGTAAATGTGACCCGCTTCTTGCGCGTCAACTCGTTGAACACTTTCGACACGAAGCGTGAAAGGCCCTCGGCTGTTTCGTCACCAACGGGAGCATCCGGGTTTTGATTAATGTCACCACGGAAGTACTTGTCGATCAAGTCCTTCTCTAGGGTTTTAATCTTTATCTCGTATGTATCGACGGTTTGCTTAGAGATGTGTTGACGCAATTGGCCAAGGAATCCCTTAACATCAGCCAGGATCGACTCGATAGCCGACTGGAGGTTCTGAAAGTTGATGCGAATGCCAGAGGCGCCGATATGAACTTCGACCAGACCGCTACCAGAAATCGCAAACAAGCGTTCAACGAATTCTTTCATGATCTTGGGGTAGTTAGTGAGCAGACGCGCCGCCAACCGGAGCGCAGTTCGAGCACTCTGCCGCGCAGGATCTGTCAAGAGAACATCCGATTTTAGCTCATCATCTGTGAGCGGGGCGGTAGCGCTGCCAGCAGCGCCATTGAGTGCGGCCGCAGCCGCTTGAGCCGCCACGCCAAATACTCGAGCATTGTCCTGAGTTACATCATTAGCCAGTCCTGAGCGACTGAACATATTGAGACCCCTTTGTGGCAACAGATATTCTTTAGCATTCTTAGGCAGATCTGGAGCTGCCAAGGCAGCTGCCAAGGCACCTTGATTGGCGGCAACCAAAGTATTCAAAGCAACTAGTGCTGGTGCACCAGCAGCACCACCATTCAGAACCTTTATGATACTATCTTCCAGTGCATGTGGGCTCATCAGTCGCACGGCCTCATCAAAGGACTTCAACATCGTGTGCAAAGCATTCAACGAGTCGATGCCGACCACTACAGTCTCGTGGAACATGAGCTGCTTCATCGCATCGCCGGCCGTGGCATCGCCGCGGATCAACTTAGCGGCAACGCTCATTTTCGCATCAGCGGATTGGGCACGGCTAATCTCAATGCGCGCCTGCTTGATCAAATCCGACTGCGACTCGCTGCCGAAGCTATCCTTAGCATCCTTGAAGTAGACATCGAGTTTCTTGCGGAAGTCATCCAGCATCTTCTGCTGGCCATTGCCATTCTCGTCCAACGGAGGGCGACCAGTAAAGTCAACTACAGGAGCTGCCGGACCGGCCTCGCCATAGTAACGGTAGTCACTGGGGGCGCGGCGATCAGACTCAACGTCACCTTCACCCGGGAGAATAGAGAAGTTGGTCTCATTACGAGCGACTAAGTCATTCTGTTTCGTGGCAAGGTTGCGTGTGAGGCTGTTGCGGAAGGCATCATACTCATCCTTCTTCACAATGCCATAGCGGCGATTAATCTCCTTCACGAATGCAGCGAGAGCCGAGCTGATAACACTTTCCGGGCTCGACTCGCTGAATCGCTGGTACACCGAGTTGACCTCGCGCACCAGGATGCGCACCTCCGAGTCCGAGTAGTCACCGGTCTCTTGCGACACCGTGCGCAGGAAGATGAAGCGGATGAGGCCACCGAACACACCATCAAAGTCGGGGACGAGAGTAATCTTCTCGACAGCCTGGTCATTCTTCCAGTTGAACAAGCCGTAGTAGAACTCGGCCAGACGGGGCAATCGGTAGTAGAGCTCAGCGGCGCCATCGAGAGCCGCTGGAGTCTCATCATCACCACCAACAATCATGCGGACGGGGGTGAGCTCATACAAGGGAGCCGTGCGCTCGAACATGTCATACACACCAATAACCGTCAACACTTTCGCTGCCATCGCCTTGATGATCAAGGCGAAGAACCGGTCCTCAACGGCATAGTTGCCACGGGTGCTTTGCGGCGCCGCCACCGCTGGCGCAACCGAGTTAAAGTACACTTGCCAAGTGGTTACCGCCGCTGCAATAACATTAATTGCAGGAGTACCCGTCAATGATGGCACCGCTGCAACTTGCAAATCACCAGCGGCCCCAGCGGCCCCATAGTTGATCGACATTGCGCTCATGCGCAAATAGTCCATCAGCGCCTTGTAGATCTGCGTCGGCGACATGAAGACGGCCGTGCGCAACTCGCGACCACCAAATTGGTCGCCAATGCGAGCAAACGCGTTAACGAGGTTCTTGAGTGCCTGAAAGTTTTCGTAAGCATCGCCGACCTTCTTCTTGGCCGCTTTGACATCAGGCTTGTTAATATCTTGACCCAATTCGGGGATACCGACGAGGCCAGCACCGCTTCCAACCTTATCATAATAGTGAGCGCCGAGGGCGGCGGCCTCGGCGCCATGGGCGCCGATAGCGCCACGGGCATCGATTGAGGGGCAGTTCTCAAACGCCTGCCACACGGAATCACCAGTTGACTCATTGAACCAACGGGCAATTACCTGCGTGCCATCGAGGATCTTCTTGATGTCATGGATGGCATCAGGGTCCTTCGCGATCGCTTCCGTGAAGGCCTTCATGTACAGATCGAGCGCCTGCAGGGCCTTGTAGAACTGCTTCTTCGCGGCGAACTCTTCGTCGACCCACTTCTGCGCATCCTTACGTTTATCGGGCGAATTAATGGCAGCGGGCCAGGGAGCAGGCGGCGCCGCCGCACTCAAGAAGGTCTTGAGCGCAAGTTGCTCAGCATCCAGCGACTTGATGCGCTGGGCGACTGCATCGCCCAACAAGTCCACGTACTTCTCGCCGTAGGTCTCGAGCTCGGCCGAGGTACGCGACAAGTTCACACGGACGCGCGCGACATAGTACAGATAGACGAACTCGGTCACGGCCTCCTTCAGACTGAGGGTGCTTGCGGCAATCTCCGGCGAGATATCCGTAATCGTGCGCGCATCCTCGATCGCACTCACACCGGACTTCTTCGTAAACACGTCCGAATAGTACTCGATGGTCTTCTCGATCGAAGTGACAGCCTCGCGCACGCGGTTGAAGTACGCGGCGGCCGGCCGGTACATCTCCAGCGCGAGCAGCTCTTCGCACGCATCCGAGATCGAGTTCATGCGGAGGAGGAACTTCTCCTTGAGCTGGCGCGCCTCCGCATCGACATATCGCCCAATCAGGGCGAATTCGATACGGCGATTATCTTCACTGGACTCGCGAATGCGGTCAAACGCATCGCGCAACTTGTCCGTGTGGTCCGTCAGCGGGATATCCTTGCCCAGGCGCGGTCCGATCGCCTTCACACTCGACAAGAATTCATCATAGTGGCGGGCGAGGCGGCGCGCAAAGTCCTTAATGATGATTTCATTCTCCACCTTAGACTTCTCGAGGCGCTTCTGCACGTCGGACTTCTTTTCGTCATCGGCGCCACCGTGCATGTCATCGCGCACGTTATCGGCCCGCATGCCATTTTCGGCCCGCATGCCATTTTCGGCCCGCATGCCACCGCCCGTCACCTCCAATGCTTCCTTGAACTGCTTGTTCTCGCGCTCGCCAAAGGCCGCGCGCAAGACATCAATCGACCGCAAGAAGTCGGCGAGGTCTTTTGCCTCGATTTTGCCCGACTCGACGCGCGCATCGAGCTTCCGCTGCAACTCTTTGAAGTCGGCGCTTTCGACGTACTCACGGGCAGACATGCCTGCAGCCTTCAACGCCTTGTTGACACGCTGGGCGACGCTCGCCGCAGTGCCCAGCCCGCTGATCGCAGAGGCGAGCGAAGCCGAGAACTCGGCGGTGCCCGGCTGCAGCTTCAGCTTCTTCACGAGCGCGCTCTGCTCGGACTGGTCACGCAGCGCAATCTCCAGCGACTCGGCCGCCGGGGGCAGCTGGATGTGCAGCATATTCTTCAAGACCTGCAGCGCGCGCTTCTGCTCGGCCGCGGCGCGCGAGTACAAATCTTCCAGGACCTGCAGATCCCGGTTCTGTTCGGCATCATTCGTCTTCGCGATGCGCTCACGAATCTTGTTCATCGAGTTGGCCATCACCTCATCGAGGACTTCAATGTTGCGCATCGAGTTCTTGACCGAGGCCATGACGGCCAGGAACTCAGTGTTGACGCCCATGGAGAAACTGTGGGCCCATTCGCCGACCATGCGGCACACTTCGACTGACGAGAGCGAAGTGTCGATAAACTTTTCAGCCGGGCGAGTCTTGCCCGGGCTGAACTCATCATTTAAAACGTCAGCGACGACACGGCACACTTTTTCCTGCGCCGCAGCAGCACTCTTAAACGTCTTACCATTTTTGGGGTTCGGCAACGCCTTCACCAGCTCGGCCGTGATCACATCCAAGTCGCCTTCGGGGTCGACCTGGACACCTGCGCGCATCAGGGCGCGCGCCAGGCGCCGGATCGTCTGCTCTTTGGCGCGCGCGGCCAAACTCGATTCATACTCGCGCAGCTCCTTCGAGGCATCAGTGGCCTTCTCCTCATCGCCACCGAAATAATTGCAATCGCAACCACCAGTCACACCATAGTTGTGCAGCATTTTCGCATACTCTTGTTGACTGCGCTTGTAAGCACAGTCGCCCGAGCCCTCTGAGCGGCTAGAAGAACCAGCACCCATGATCAATCGGTATAATTAAGGTTTAGAATTGTTTAACAAAAAATAAAAGATTCACAACCCCACCACTCCTATAAACAGACCAAAACGGCAGGTTATGAATTGTTGTCCTAACGATGTTTTCATCGAATAG
>CAIMNN010000028.1 GCA_903842845.1 uncultured Acidobacteriaceae bacterium
GGGGCTCAAGCTACGGGTCGTGGTGACTTCGGTGTGTTGAATGCCGGCGCGGGCTTTCAACTCCGCTTCAAATGCCGCGATGACCTCTTCAAGCGAGCCGATGCGGTTGTGGTCGATGAGGACTGCGACGAAGTTGCGCAGCTCAGAGCAGAGGCCAAGCGGCTTGCTCAGTTTGTCGAGAACCGCGATCTTCTGCGATGCGACGACGGCTGGGTTCTCAAAGACCTCGCGCAGTTCCTGGCTGCCCTGCCATGTGGCAAGAAGTGATGTGGTCTGGGCGTGCAGGTCGACTACTTTGAGCTTGCGCTCGGCGGCAACATCGGCGAAGGCGCGTGCATAGCGCAGTGCAAAGGCGGCCATTAGCGTTTGCCTCCGATGGTTTCAGTTACATCCTTGATGAAGTCGTTGATGAGTTCCTTGTCCGTCTCTTCGCTGAGCTTCAACTGGCTGACGGCGCGCTCAAAGGCCAGGTTCGCAGCATACTGCTTGAGTGTTCGTTCGGCCTGCGCTGTGACCTGCTGAATCTCCTGCTGAGCGGCGGCAACAATGCGCGCCTTCTCTTCTTCGATGCTGGCTTTGATGCGGGCTTCGTCGCCCTTGCTCTCGGCTTCAACCTCGGTGCGGAACTTCTGAATTTCGGCGTCGAGATTTTGCAGCTTGGATTCAACCGTGCTCAAACGGGCCTGGGCCTCGACGGTGACCGTGCGCGCGTCTTCAATATTCTTGGCGAGCGCGACGCGGCGGTTCTTGATGGTCTTGGGAAGGATGCGGAAGAGCGGAATGCCGATGCCGAAGATGATGATGAGGAAGTTGAATATCTCAGCGCCGCGGGCTGCGGTTTCAACGTCGGTGTTGAACCAGCGGGCGATTGTCTGCGTCATGGCGGAGTGACGAAAGACGTTGTTCTCGTCTTCTGCCGTTTTCGCTTCGGGCTTTGCTGCTTCGGGCGTTGTTGAAGTTGCTGCGGCGGGTGCGGACGGAGCAGCCTGCGCCGAAGTGTTCTGCGGATTCACCATCAGCGCTGATGCGATGACCAATAAATAAGCAACGCGCGCCACGCAGGCAAGCTTCATACGTGTTTCTTGACTAAAGAATTTCAACGGGCCCCCCCGGCAGGCAGAACAGCGCTCAAGAGGCGACTTGCAAGGTCGTCGACGCTGGTCTCTATTTCGACGCGGGCGGCTGCGACTTCGCGCTCGATGGTCGTGCGCGCGGCGGTCACCTGGCTCACGACTTCGTTGCGCGTCGCTTCCAGGGCCTGGTCGCGCTCGGCGGTCCACTGTTGCAGACGCGCTTCACGGGCCTTGTAGACATCGGCACGGGAGAGGCGAAGCTGCTCGACGTAGACCTCGGTGCGGCGTTCGGCGTCGGAGATGGCCTTCTTGGCGTCTTCGACAGCGCCGGTGGTGCGGGCGCGGCGTTCCTTGAGGGTCTTTGAGAGCGGGCCCTGCACAAGAAACTGATATGCGACGACCAGGATCACAAATAGCGCGGTAGTAGGCAGCGCGCCGATAAATAGCGCTTCGAGTTGGTGGATAAGATCTGGCATCGATTTTTGCTTCGTTCAGGCGCTCAAACGGCATTACAGAAGCTATTTGGCTATCCGGAAGGTAACATCTATTTTTATCAGGGTGATTCGCCCTCAGTCAACGCGAGGCGGCGCGTATTGGGATGTTTCCAGTAAGCCGGGGAAAATCCGGTGCAGCGGTCTCGGAATGGGTGAGCAATTGACCCGATTTTGTCCAGTATTACGATAGTTGGACCGGGTGAAAATCACAGCATATACGGTCAATATTTATTGAATTTTCCCGTTACAAATGAGGAAAACAGGCACATAATGGTAGAACTACCAAAAGCCCTGCTCAGGGCTTTCAGGGCTGCCGATTGATGGA
>CAIMNN010000029.1 GCA_903842845.1 uncultured Acidobacteriaceae bacterium
CGTGAGTTCAGGACTCCCGAGCTATATCGAACGCGGCCAAGGCGCAATCTTGGTTGACGTTGACGGAAATCAAATGATCGATCTAGGTTCTGGTATCGCGGTGGCATCAGTCGGGCACGCCCACCCAAACGTTGCGCAAGCAATCGCTGAACAGGCCTACGACTTTAATCACACTTGTTTTATGGTGACGCCCTACGAGGAGTACGTCGAAGTTGCCGAAGCACTCAACGAGCTGACGCCTGGCACGTTTAAAAAGGCGACTGCGCTTTTTAACTCCGGAGCCGAAGCGGTAGAGAATGCAGTCAAAGTAGCTCGGCACGCAACCGGTCGCAGTGCAATCGTGGTCTTTGACAACGCCTATCACGGCCGAACGAATCTCACGATGGCATTAACCGCAAAAAACATGCCGTACAAAGACAAATTCGGGCCTTTTGCCCCTGAGATCTACCGAGTCCCTATGTCGTATCCACTTCGAGATGGACTCACTGGCGACGAAGCCGCCAAACGAGCAATTGAATCAATCACGACACACGTCGGTGCGGAACACGTCGCAGCGATGCTCATTGAGCCGATCCAAGGCGAAGGTGGATTCATTGTTCCCGCTCCCGGATTCCTCCCAGCACTTCGAGAATGGACTGCTGAACACGACATTGTTTTTATTGCCGATGAAATCCAGACGGGGTTTTGTCGAACAGGTCAGTGGTTCGCGTGTGAACACGAAGGAGTCGTTCCCGACCTCATCACGACTGCCAAGGGGATCGCTGCGGGCATGCCGTTAGCTGCCTTGACCGGTCGCGCGGAATTAATGAATGCCGTTCACGCTGGCGGCCTTGGCGGCACCTACGGCGGAAACCCAGTTGCCGTTTCAGCGGCGCTGGCCTCCATCGAGGTCATGAGATCTGAACATCTGAACGACCGCGCACTTCATATAGGAGAGATCTTGACGAGCCGCCTTGAGGGCATGGCCGAAGAGTTTGGCTGCATTGCTCAAGTCCGAGGCCGGGGCGCCATGATGGCAGCGGAGCTCGTCCACCCCTCAACCCTCGAGCCAGATGCTGATCTTGCCAAGGCGGTCGTGAGTGCCTGCGGAGCCCAAGGTGTCATCACCTTGAGTTGTGGCACGTTTGGAAACGTCCTTCGCTTCCTTCCACCATTGATCATTTCAGATGAGCTCCTGAACGAAGGTCTTGATGTTGTGGAAGCGGCTTTTCGATCACTCATCGCGTAACTGCTGCGTTGCAATTACCTCACCCTGAAGCACACGCTCCTGTCGAGACTTCTGCAGTTAATGATTCTCCCTTTGTGACGTCAGCAGAAATTGCAGCACCGGTCAAGGCATAGCCAACTGAAGCATTCACAGTTGAGCGAGAAAAGATAACGCCAAGAACTTTTCCATTCGAGCCGACTAGTGGTCCTCCTGAGTTTCCTGGAAGGACTTGACCTGTGAGTTCATACACCTGACGAGTGACGAGTGACCCTCCATAGATATTTCGACCCACCGCGTTAAACATTGCCGAGACGGATGCTTGTGCAACATGAATCGATCCATTTTCCGGATACCCAACAATTGCTGCTGGCGCTCCAGGCGACGCACTCGACGTGTCGATGCTGAGAACTGGCCCCGTCGGAGCATGAATTCGAAGAACCGCTATGTCCAACGAAGGGTCAAAAAGTACGGTCGTTGCTGGATAGGACACTGAGCCCACGGTCACGGTTGGGGAGCGAATACCCGCAACCACGTGGGCGTTCGTCACTACGACTCCCCGTTGGACGGTGAATGACGAACCTTCAACAACCCCGCCGCAGCCATTGCCCAAGACTTTGTACACCGATGCCAGCGTTGGAGCGGCGATGAGTGCACTCGCCGCGGGAGTTGGGAGGGGTGTCACTGTTGCGACAGGTGGAGCAATCACTGCAAACACCGACGGGAACCCCTGGGTTGCCAGCAGACTTTGCACTTGTGCGACTGCCGAAGGGACTGGTGGCAAAATTTTGTCAACACTTCGCAGTACTGCAGATCGATCGATCGCTTGGTTTATCCAAGGGATTTGTGCTTGGACAATAAAGCCCGCGATCAGCCACGCTGAAATCAACACCGACACCACGCCAATTGCCGCACCTACCCCAGCATCAAAAGAACCTAAATGCCATCGCTTCATGGCAGACGAGGCCCACCCTCCAAGAATGCTCCCAAGGATGCTGGCCGCCACTGCAATTCCAAGCACCAGCGCCAACGTCAACACTGTTCGAGAAAGCCCCGCTCCAAGCGGTTTCGCTATTAATAGAGCGACTCCAGTTCCCACCGCGAGACCAATAAAGAATCCGGTGAAACTCAACACTTGAACCATGGCACCGAGTCGGAGACCATTAAGCGCTGCACCGATCACCAAAAGTGCGACGACGATATCTATCCAACCC
>CAIMNN010000030.1 GCA_903842845.1 uncultured Acidobacteriaceae bacterium
ACCACGGATTATCTTGATGACCGTGTCGAGATTGTCCAGCGCAATCTTGTAGCCTTCGAGGATGTGTTCACGTTCGCGCGCCTTGCGCAGCAGGAATGCAGTGCGACGGCGCACCACTTCCATGCGATGGTCGATGAAGCAATGGATCGCCGCATCAAGCCCAAGTTCCTTCGGCTGACCGTTCACCACGGCCAGGAAGATCATCGAGAAGCTCTCTTGCATCGACGTGTGCTTGTAGAGCTGATTAAGGATTATCTCCGGCTGCGCGCCGCGCTTCAGCTCGATGACGATGCGCATGCCGTCGCGGTCCGAGTGGTCGTTCACGTCGGCGATATCGTCGACTATCTTTTCGTTCACCAGTTCCGCGATGCGCTCAATCAGCTTCGACTTGTTGACCTGGTACGGAATCTCGGTGACAACGAGCGCCTGTTTTTCCTTGGTCAGGTTCTCGATCGCAACTCGTGCACGCATGATGAAGCGGCCGCGGCCGGTCCTGTAAGCGTTGACGATACCGCTACGGCCATAAAGAAATCCGCCAGTCGGGAAGTCCGGCCCCTGCACATGCTTCAGCACTTCAGCCAGTCCGCCCTGCGGATTCTTGATCAGCGCGATGGTGGCGTTCACAACCTCAGTAAGATTGTGCGGCGGAATGTTCGTCGCCATGCCCACTGCAATTCCATTCGAACCATTGATGATGAGGTTCGGTGTGCGCGTTGGCAGAACAGTCGGCTCGACGGTCGATTCGTCGTAGTTCGGCACAAAGTCGACCGTGTCCATATCGATGTCGCCGAGCATCTCGCCCGTGATGCGCATCATGCGGCACTCGGTGTAACGCATCGCCGCAGGCGGGTCGCCGTCAACGGAGCCGAAGTTGCCCTGGCCGTCGATCAACGGATAACGCAGCGAGAACGGTTGCGCCATGCGCACCATCGTGTCGTAGATAGCCGAGTCGCCGTGAGGATGGTAAACACCCATGGCCTGGCCGACAACCTTCGCGCACTTCGTATATTTCTTGTTGTACTCAAGACCCATCTCGCTCATCGCGTACAACACGCGACGATGCACCGGCTTCAATCCATCACGCACGTCGGGCAACGCGCGACCGATGATGACCGACATCGAATAGTCGAGATACGACCGGCGCATCTCCTCTTCGATGTTGATGGGGATAATATTTTGCGCACCAGGACCAGGTGCGCCTTCAAGTGGAAGCTGCGGATTCTTGTCGTCTGCCATAAGTTTTTGTACGCGTAGCTCAGAGCGAGGCCGTTACGGGGAGTTGGGCCTTCGAACGCTTGCGGATGCTCTTATTTTAGCCCCTCAGACCCCTCTGCGGCAAGGCGCGGAGGGGCTATTAAGTTCTTATTTTTTATCTATTTAGCGCATATCCTGAGACGGCCCAAACCGGCTTCGGCTGATGCAGCCCTTTTCCTCTAAAATGTTGCACATGAGACACACTCTAGCCACACTCTCGCTCTGCCTGCTGATGGCACTCGCACCTCCCGCCTCGGGCCAAACCGCCAGCTCGCAGGCCAAATCCAAGCCCCCTGCCACAGTTCCCGCGCCCGGATTCACCGTAAACGTAACTTACTCCGCAAAGGCTCTTGAGACCCTCAATGCCCGCAAAGAAACAGTCATCGTTGCCGCCTATGTTGACGCAAACCCGAAGAAGGGCATTCCGCCAAAGCTGGTGGCAGAAGATGGGCAGATCGCTCTTGCCGATAAACGCATCGAGATCAAGCCCGGCGAGTCTGCTGTCTTCGACAAATTGAATCTGAATGCGACCACTCTAAAATATGTCGACGACTACGGTCCGGAGCTGTTGATCAACGTCTTCTCCGGGCGCCGTTCATCAGGCGACAATCTGCTCGACTGCGGAATCGAACAAGGACCGTTGAAGGATTATGCCAACAAGACACTCACCATCAACTGCAAGCTGATCGCTGAAAAATAATCTCGCTACACCAGCCCCGGCAGGCTCAGCATGCAGACAACCGCCTGTAGCCCGACCGTTACCGCCGCAGCGGCCATCGCCAGCTTGCCGCGCGGGCCTTCAAACACATCCGCAAAGACCCCGGCGATAAACGTCAGCAGAAACGGCAACGCCCATATCCAGCTCTGCGATTGCACCCCGGTGGTCACCACAACCACAAGCCCGGCAAAGCAGAGCAGCGGCGTGGTGTTGCCGAAGTACTGCGAGCGGCGGAAGAATGCAAAGAAAAGCAGCGCGGCTCCCGCTGCAAGCGTGATGCCTGCATTTTGTATCGAACTGAAAAAGTGCAGCAGCGGCTCAGCAGACAAACTCACCAGCGCCGAACCCGATTGCAGCAACCCGCTGACGCCCTGGATTGAAAACCCATAAGCCGCAAACAGCAGCACCAACGACGTGAATGCCGAGATAAGGATCACAGGCAGCACCTCGCCCCGCTTGCCCTCGGCTATCCACTGCATCGCCAGCAATCCGAACAGCGCCACCAGCGGCAGCAGAACAATGTGTGAAGCGGCAGCAACTGCAAACGCCGCCGTCAGCAGCACGATCCTCGGCCGCCACCGTTTCCTCGGCCCCTGCATCGAATGCGCTACGCCGATGCAGCAATAAAATCCGCCATAAAATCCAAGCGTACCCATCACCTCGGCATTCGGCGTTACACAAGCCTGCAAAATTCCGGGCGAAAAACAATAGAGCGCCAGCGCCATATACCCGCCCCAGTTGCCAAAGAGCCGCCGCGTGACCCACCAGATCGCGGCTCCAAGCCCGCAACCCGCCAGCAAAAACGGAAACCGCAACAGGATCAGTACATGGGTCAACTGGTGCCGCATCTCCCAGTTGGTCGGCTGCCCGTTCGTCTGCACGATGCGGTCTTCCGGCTTGCGTGTCATGTCGAGTGCGCGCTCAAAAAGATAATTCAACGTCAGCGGCAAGCCCGCAACGCGATAAGTAAGAATGCCATCGTGAATATTGCCGCAGCTCGTGTAATAACCGGAGATCGGCGAACCGCCCTCCCATATCTCGCGGCCGCAACGCGCGTACTCGTAATCGCGGGCCGTCAGGTTTTGATGCGCGACCAGCCACAGCCCCTGGGCCAAAAAGATTGCCAGCATCACCGCGGCGACGCGTTGGGGAAACTTGAATTGAAAGCGGCGCAGTTGCGTAAGACCTGGGATCATCGTGCAGCGAGGCTCCGTGACAATTCAAGTGTACAAGGTGCTCTCCTGTGCGTTGAAACCGCCCTTCACGCGCCAAAACAATAGGAGCCCGGTTTACGCCGGGCTCCTGTCTGCAACAACGCTTGCTGACTCGCAGCGGCTCCGCTATTTCTCAGTGGTGTTTTTTCCGAAGATGAAGCCGAATTCAAGCACGGCACGGAATTGGCTCGTATCTGTTCCCGACTTGCCAAAGACACTTCCCGGCGTGGAGTTCATTGCGTTCACATACGCCAGATCGCCGCGAACGAACATGCCTCCCTTTTGGTACGTCGGCGTCGCGGTGAAAGTGGTGGCTGAGCTGCCAGCCCCAAAGCCCAACAGGTTCACCGATTCATCGGTTGAACTTCCCGAACTCGTGAGGTATTCAAAGCGCGCAGGAAGTGAGAAACCGCTCTTGAATGCGTAGCTCACATTCAGCGCGCCGCCGGTTGCGGATGTGTCCTTGAAGACGCCTACCTTCTCGTTGGCTGGCAGCTTGCTGTACTGGAAGTACGGCGAAATGATCCATGGGCCCTTGGTGTACGTATAGATCAAAGCGTGCATGTAGCTGTTGTTCTGCACCGGCGTGGCCGTTGTTTGATAGGCGGTCTGCCCCAGGTTCCCCATCCCGTCGTACACCAGCACATGAGGCCCCTTTGTAAAGGTCACCGAGCCCGAGAGCCACGAGTAGCGGTTGGAATAGTAACCATCGTTCCAACTGACCGAGGCGGTAACGTACTTACCCAGCGTTTGGTTCACCTGTATGCCGCGATTGATCGCGTTTTCCTGGTTCCAAACAATGCCGCGCTCGATGTTGAAGTTCTGGTACGTAAACGTGGACTCGGCGCCCATCAGTGTCGGAAGTTGGCCGATAAGCAACTGCGTGGTCTTTCCAACCGGCAACTTCAGGTAGGCGACCGGAACAGGCCCGTAGAAGTTGCTCACTGTGTCTTGGGCGTTGACAAATGGCACGCCAAGCGTCGGCATCGTGTAGACGCCGGCCTGAATATAGTATTGAAACTTCCCGTCCGCTTTTTGAATGAAGATTTCTCCATTGCTTAGCGTGGCCTGCGCACTGTCATCACCCGGAACGGGATTGTTCTGGAACACCGAATAACCGGTCACGATGCCATTGACCGACAGCTTGCCCAACGGTCCCGCATCAAACGTCGCCGGCGGCAGCCATTGCAGCGGACCCGTGAGTACAAATGTTGAAAGTGGAGCCGGAGCAGGTGCGGCTTCGGGTGCAGGGGCAGCAGGCGGTGGTGCGGGCTGCGTCTGTGCGGCAACGAGCCTGCCCAAAAGACAAATTCCAACAAGAAGTAAAAACATCTTTGCTGTCAATTTCATGTGTGCGTCACCTTGTATTGGAATGTGTTTGCACTTGTGAAGCCCGGCAAGCCGGCGCACATGTACAAGAATTGCTTTGATTGATTTCTAAATTATTTACATTTCCGTAAAGATTTAATAGCCGCACCGAGAAAGTCATAAGGAACCCGCTAAGAATCATGGTTGATTGGCCACTTTCTGGCATTGCTGGCATGCTTTCATAACTTTGCCGCAACGCAGTACACTTGCTTTGGCATGACAATTTCTCCCAGTGACAACCCGGAACGGCTCGTCAGCGCAGCACGCGCCGATGAAGAACAGGGCTTTGAGCTCAAGCTCCGCCCACGCCGGCTCAACGAATTTATCGGCCAGTCCAAAGCAAAAGAACAGCTCGCCATCGCGCTTCAAGCCGCACGCAACCGCGGTGAGGCGCTCGACCACGTTCTCCTCTTCGGTCCGCCCGGATTGGGAAAAACCACCCTCGCCACCATCATCGCCAACGAACTCGATGTCGGCTTCCAGCAGACCTCCGGCCCCGCACTGCAAATTCAGGGCGACCTCACCGCCATCCTCACCAACCTGCGCGACAAGCAGGTCCTCTTCCTCGACGAGATCCATCGCCTCCAGCCCGTCCTCGAAGAAAAGCTCTACACCGCGCTCGAGGACTACAAACTCGACATCATCATCGGCCAGGGCCCGGCTGCGCGCACACACGTGATGGAGATTCGTCCCTTCACCTTCGTCGCCGCCACTACGCGCCCCGGTCTGCTCAGCTCTCCGCTGCGCTCGCGCTTCGGCATCCTGCTGCGCCTGGAGTTCTACACTGAGGCTGATCTACATGTCATCGTCAAGCGTTCCGCCGAAGTGCTTGAAATTCCCATCGACAACGAGGGCGCAAAGGAAATCGCGATGCGTTCGCGCGGCACACCGCGTATCGCCAACCGTCTGCTCCGCCGCGTTCGCGATTTTGCGCAAGTCCGCGGTACTGGCGTCATCGACCTGCCCACTGCACGCGCAGCACTCTCACTGCTTGAGGTTGATGCGCATGGCTTTGATGAAATCGACCGCCGTCTGCTGCTCACCATTATTCAGAAGTACGATGGCGGCCCGGTCGGTCTCGGCACACTCGCCGCAACGCTCGCCGAAGAGGAAGACGCGCTCGAGGAAGTCTACGAGCCGTTTTTAATTCAGATCGGCTTCCTCGACCGAACACCGCGCGGCCGCGTCGCCACTCGTCTTGCATACGAGCACTTCGGCCTTCCAATGCCCGGTCGGCAAAGCGGCTTGTTTTAAATAACAAGGAGCGTTTTATGGCACTCACCGAATCAACCATGCTTCCTCTCGGTACTCCCTGCCCCGACTTCGACCTCACTGACGTCGTCAGCAGCCGCATGGTCCAGCGCGCCGAATTCGAAGATGAGCCGCTTCTCGTCTGCTTCATCTGCGCGCACTGCCCTTACGTGCAGCACATCAACAAGGGCCTCGCGCAACTCGGCGTCGACTACGAGTTCGAACCCATTGCCATCCTCGCCATCAGTAGCAACGATGCCGTCAACCACCCTGACGACAACCCCGAAGGTCTGCGCGAACAAGCTTTCCACGAAGGATTTTTATTTCCGTATCTCCACGACGAAACGCAGGCAGTCGCCAAAGCCTTTAACGCCGCCTGCACGTCTGAATTTTATCTCTTCGATTCTGACCACAAACTCGTCTATCGCGGCCAGTTCGATTCCTCGCGCCCCGGCAACAGCATCCCCGTCACCGGTGAAGATGTTCGCAACGCCATCGACGCGCTACTGGCCGGCGCGCCCATCAACCCTGAACAGAAGCCCGGCATCGGCTGCAACATTAAATGGAAGAGCTGAGCGCTACTTCGCCTCTTCAGCGCTCAGGCGCAACCCTTCAGGAACAAACTCGCTGCTCAGCATCTTGATGTTGTTCGTCAGGTAATACGTCGGTATCGTCGGATATTGCTCCTCCACCAGTTGCAGCGTGCGGAAGTCAAAGCTCTGCACTTCCGAGCGGCTCTCCATGTGGTTGCGAACGATCGCGCCACACAGCGTCTTCACAAATACATCCGGCCCGACAGTGTGATTCTTGTACAGGTCTGCCGGAGCATTCGGCGGCTGATGCCCCGCAACCTCCGCCGGCAAACGGTCGGGCAAAATCTTCGTCTCCAGATTGAACCGCACCGTTGCCCCCGTATGCGCACGCTCCCTCGCATGAGGTGAATCTTTCCCCGCCCCCGTCGTGTAGTACTCCGCATAAAAGCGCGTGAACCGGAAAAGCTGTTCCACATTCGTCGGAACATACGGACTTGCCAAACCTTCCGCTTTGGCAAACGCAACAGCAACGGGCGAGAGTGCAAGATCATTTGTCTGCACTTTGCCAAAGTGAACCTTGTCGCAGACAAATGTCTTTTGCGCGTCGACCATCGAAATGTCCTTGACGTACACGCGATTCTCCATCGTGTAAGGCGCGCCATCCTGACGTCGACAGCTCTCGGGATTCAGAAACTGGTCATGCCATATCAGCGACACACCATCCGTCGTCACGCCCGTGTCCGTCTCCAACTCCGTCGCGCCCAGGTCCATTCCGCTTTCAAACGATGGCAGCGTGTTCTCCGGCCGCAAGCCGCGTCCACCACGATGCGCGCTGAAATCAAATCCCTCCAGCTTGTTGCCCTTCGCGCGCTCTTCCGCTATAACAGTCCGCAAAATATCCGGATAATCGCTGATGATTCCGTCCACGCCAAGGTCGATGAGAGCCCTCATCTTCTCCGCGTCGTTGGTCGTCCACGGCACAACCTTGAAGCCGGCCGCATGCAGCGTCTTCACATTCACGCGCGCATCCGCGCCAAGCAACGACTCATCCACCGGCGAAAGCACCGGCACGTTCTCCGCTTTGTGCGCCTTCGCATGCGCCGCTGCCTTCTGCATCAACGTAAGATAAGCATCGCTCTGCGCCATTAAAGGAGCTCCACAGATCAGCAGGACCAGATACAAGTTGAATCTTCTCATGTATAAAGTATCCGCAACCAACATAAAAGGATGATTTAAATTTGCAAGATAATTTCATCCGCTCGATTCCGCAACCAAAAAAACGACCCGGAGTTGCCCCCGGGCCGCTCAACAAGTTGCTGTTGATGATTTAGTAAATGACCTTCAATCCGAACTGGATGATGCGCGGCTCAAATGTTGCCGACACCGCACCGCCACCCGACGGTGTGCCGCCGAGCGTGCCGCTCAATCCGCTCGCAGGCAAGTACAGGTTCGTGTGATTGAAGATGTTGTAAAACTCCGAACGGAACTCCACCTTCAGATTTTCATTCGGCGTTGAGAACCGCTTGTTCAGTCCGATATCGGTCTGGAAGAACCCCGGCGTGCGGTCCGGGTTGCGGCCTGCATTGCCGAACGGGCTGAGCAGGTTGCCGCTGCCGTCCTTCGTCGCAGGCAGTGAATAAGCAGCCCAGTTCACATACTGCACTGTTCCGCTTGAAGTAATGTTCTTGATGCAAGAGTGTCCATCGTGGCAATTGTGAACCACCTGGCCGGAGACCGTGTTCGGGCGGTACTCGTTGGCGCCGCGATAAGTTGCCGATATCTGCGGAGAAACCGCATTGGCTCCGTTCGGTGTATAGACCAGGTTGTAAGGCGTACCAGCCTGAGCCACATTCACCATGTTCACCTGCCAGTTGCCCACAACAGCATCCAGGAAGCCATTGCTGTGGCTCAGGAACTGCTTGCCGTGCCCGATTGGCAATTCGTAGTTCGCGCTCAGAATATCCGACACCGGCAGATTGTAATCCGACTGGCTGTACTCGGCGCGAAGGTTGTTCGCATCCTGCGGTGAAGGCGTGTTGCCTTCGAGCGACGCCGAAGCGTTGTCAGACGCGTGCTCCCAAGTGAACGAGTTCAACACAGTAAGCCCGTTCACAAAGCGCTGTTCAAAACGCACCTGCAACGAATCATAGTGTGAGTAGAACTCGTTCAGTGCCGTCGTGATGTCGCCATTGGTAAACGTTGTGCCCACCGTGCTGCCCCATGTCGGGTAAGGACGCACAAAGCCCTGCGCCGGATTGGACGGGTTCGCCAAGCCAAGCGATGGGTTCTGCTGGTTCGCATTCAAAAAGCCCTGAAGCTTCAGCCCATGGTTGCCCACGTACGCAACGTCGACGATTGTGTTCTTCTTGAGTTCGCGCTGAACGCTTAGGAACCAACTCTCAACATAGCTGTCCTTCGTGTCCTTCGGAATGTAGGTGATGTTGTCCGTGCCAGGCGTGAAGTTCGTCGCAAGACCAGCCGGATATCCCTCGCCCATGGTCACAAAGCAACTTGTGGAAGGCGTTCCCGCATTCACGTTTTTGCACCAGTTAGCCGACGTAGGCGCCACACCCTCGTTCACCGACACAAAAAGCGCGTTCGGTGCGTTGATGGGCAGAATGTCGCCCGAGCCTGCGCGCGTGTAATGAACAAAGCTCGTGCCGAAGCCGCCGCGTACAACCGTCTTCGGATTGAAAGAATAAGCAAAGCCAACGCGCGGCGCATAATCACCCAGTGAAGGATTGACCAGCGTCTTGCCGTAAGTTCCGCTGCCGCTGTACGGCGTGATGAACGGTGTCGTTACCGCGCCCTTGGTCAGCGTCAGCAGCGTCACACTCGACGGGTCAAAGTTCGACAGGTTGTTGTTGACTTCCGAATACGGCGAACCATACTCCCAGCGAACGCCAAGGTTCAGCGTCAGCTTGTTGTTGACCTTCCAGTCATCCTGCACGTACCAGTTGTGCATCGTCTGCAACAGGTGCGCCTTGAAGTACGTAGCAAGAGCGTAGTTGTTCATCGTGCCGAAAAGGTAATCGGCCCAGTAGTTGTCCGCCGCAGCCTTGCCGCCGTTGTTCGTTGTGCATGAACCGGAAGTGCAAAGGCTGTAGCCCTTGCTGAACGTGAACGAACCGAACAGCGGGTTCGAGTCCTGCACTTCCATCCAGATGTGCTCGTACTCGTAGCCGAACTTCAATGAGTGATGACCCTTGACCCAGCTGAAGTTCACCTTCGGGTCAAGCAGCGATGGGTTCTGCCACTGCGGATTCGTCGACTGACGGCCAAAAGAGGAGAAGCCGCCAGAGATGCTCGTTGATGGCAGACCACCGGCGACAATCGGGTTGCTCGGAAGGTTCGGAATGTTGACCGAAGTGTCACCGATAGAAAGCGTGTACTTGCCGGCGCGTGTTCCACTCAGGCCAATTCGCGCATCCAGCACCTTGTTGGTTCCAAACAGACGCGTATAACCAAGCGCAACCTGCTGGTTCAGGATCTTTGCGCGGCCGTTCGTCTGCCCGTCCAAAGCGCCCGGCAGTGTGCGATAGTTAATGCCCGTTTCCTTGCGGTCGCTCACGCGCAGGAACCACGAACTCTTCTCGCTCTGCTGGAAGTCAAGGCGCAGATCGCCCTTGTCCGAGTTGTCCGTGAACGGCGCATGCGTTGCGCAATCATTGGTCGCAATGCCCGTGGATGAGTTGATCAGCGGTGAACCTGCCGCAACCTGGCACTGCGTCGGAAGGTTCTTCCAAAGATTAAGCACCTGCTGTGCAGCCGGATCGATAGCCGATAGCGGTATCTGCGTTCCATGCGGATAGATCGTTCCCGTCAATGGGTCCTGCACGTCGACAACCAACGTGCGGTTGATCTCATTCTGTGTCGGGACCGTCAGCACAACAATCGGCGTCAACGTCTGACGGAAGCCCTCGTAATCGAGGAAGTAGAAAAGATGATTGTGAAGAATCGGGCCGCCAAAATCCGCGCCAAACTGATTGCGCTTGAAGTCCGGCTTCGGCACATGATAAAAAGTGCCGCCCGTCTGCGCGCTTTGCGGCTTGATGTAGCCATAGGCGTTCAGGTCCGTGTTGCGGATGAACTCATACAACTTGGCATGGAACCTGTTCGTTCCCGAAAGCGAAGCCACGTTGACCAGCGCGCCTGAAGAGCGGCCATACTCGGCGCTCTCGTTGTTCGTCACAACCTGGAACTGCGCCACCGAATCCGGCGGCATCGGGATGATCTGGTTGTCGAAGCCCTGGTTGCTCTCGCCATACGCGTTGTTGTCCATACCGTCGAGCATGAAGTTGTTGAACATGCTGCGCTCGCCGTTCACGTTGTAAGCGCCGGCGCGTACAAGACTGGTCACCGCGGTCGTCGTTGCAGCCGTGGGAGCCTGACGTGCGCCGTTCACAAGCCCTACAAGGTCCGCATAATTACGCGTAACCAGCGGAAGCGATTCGGTCTGATAATTCGTGATTGTCTGGCCGCGTTCACTGGTCGCTGTCTCTATCTGTAGTGACACGTCGGTGACTTCAACCGTGCTGGTGGCCTGGCCAACCTTCAGCGTCAAGTCGATATGCTGACGGTTGCCGACCGAAACGGTGATGTTCTTGGCCTCGGAGGACGCGAATCCAGGCGCACTGGCCACAATGGAGTAGACGCCAACACGCAATGCAGGCACTTCATAATCACCCTGGCCATTCGATGCCAGGTGAAGCTCAAATCCGGTGTTTTTGTTGGTTACAGTAATGGCAGCATTAGGCACTGCCGCGCCTGTGGCATCGTGTATGGTGCCGATGAGACCGCCATCCTCATACTGACCCCAGGCACGCGTACCACTAAATGCGATAAGCAGACCCACCAAAAGTAGCGCAGTGAAAATTGATTTTTTCATAGTCTTTGCATTTTGAAGGCTGGCCGCTCTGGCAAATATGAATGTAACGCTACAAAAAAATAAATTCATTTGAATTTCAATGATTCTTTATGAATTGAATCGCAAATTGTTCAAAACGAATAATGTGACTCCTAATCCTGCATCAAATTATTAACGCCGTGTGTAGTAGGGGTAAACAATTAGTAAAGCGATGCATATTGCAGCAACAAGTGCGAACGCGACCAATGAAAAAAGCAACTTGAGGCTGGGCCCCTGATTTTCATCCCTGTCTTTTTCATCATTCATAGTTCAAGCTCTCCACAGGGTCGAGTTGCGCCGCGCGCGTTGCAGGAACCGTTCCAAAAATTATGCCGACCAGGAGTGCCGTTCCCAACGCAATTACGGCTGAACGCCAATCCACCGGCAACACATACGGCGTGAACAAACGCACCGAGAACGGCAGAGCCATGCCGATGATCGTCCCTGCCAAACCTCCGGCGAGCGAGATGATCACCGCTTCGGCGAGGAACTGCAATCGTATCTCGCGTGCCGTAGCGCCCAGCGCCTTGCGGATGCCTATCTCGCGTATGCGCGCGCGCACATTGGCCAGCATGATGTTCATGATACCCACGCCGCCCACAGCCAGCGTCACCGAAGCCACCAGCAGCAGCACCACAGTGAGAATGTTCGCGATCGTCGCTGCCGAGTCAAGCAACTCGCGCAGGTTCTGCGCTTTATAAATTGAATTCGGCCGGTGACGCGCGCTGATGATGCGCACAGCCTCCTGCGTCGCCTCCGGAACCTGGTCCATGCTGCTCATCGAAAAATAGATTTGCTTCACGTTGTCAGTGCCGGTCAAGTAACGCGCCACTGAATACGGAATCAGAATTGTCTGGTCAGCTATTTCAGATTGTCCAAAATCCTCAACGTTCTTGAAGATGCCGACAATAGTGAACGGAATGCCGGTTATCTGGAATGTCCGCCCTATCGCCGCATCCGCGCTGCCGTACATCTCTTTCGCAAATGGCTCCGTCACCACAGCGCATTTGATGTGCGCCGTGTCATCTGTCTCGTCGAAAAAGCGCCCCATCGGAACCGTCAAATTGTGAATGGACTTGTATTGCGGACTGACGCCAAGAACCAGCGTCTCCTTCGTCACGCCGCTGCCGATGCTGATGCGGTCATGCGTCTCCTGCACCGGCGAAGAATACATTACCCCCGGCAACTGCGCCAGTACGGCTTTCTCGTCTTCTCTGGTCAGGGGGTCGCTGTTCACCGCATGCTCTGAGGCAGCCGTTCCTCCGCCTGAGTATTCAACCTCAACTTCATTCGTGCCGAACTTCTGGATCTCGTTAAGGATCCACTCTTTGCCCGTAAGCCCGATGGTCACCACAAGTATCACCGAGGCCGACCCGATCACCATGCCAAGCGCAGTAAGCGCAGAACGCCACTTGCTCGCCGCGAATGAATCAAAGGCCAACTTCAATATTTCACTGAACACCATCGTCCGCCGCGCGCTTAACAGCGTTTGGCGGAAGGCGTTTTGGCGTGCTTCATCGCTCTGGTTCATATCTGCTCTATCAATACCATCATAACGGCAACGCCGCCGATTCGTTTAAACTCCAATGATTTGACGCAATCAGCTCCCCAGCGCAAACTCCCGAGCCGACGCCAGCAGCTTCTGCACGCTCTCCATCGAACAGCTCTCGGAGTAGATGCGCATCAGCGGCTCCGTCCCGCTCGCGCGCAACAGCAACCACGTCTCCGCCGCATTCGGCTTCGTCGCCGCCTCGGGATTCTCAAGGAAAAACTTCACGCCGTCCAGCGTCTCTATTTTCAGTATCTTCATCCCCGCGAACGCCACATCGCCCACCTTCAACTCCCGCGCCAGCGCTATCGCGCGGTTCTTCAGCTCCTCCAAAATATTTAAATCGACGCGCCCATACTGATGCTCGCCGTACTCAGCCTGCAACTCCGCCACCAACTCGCCCAGCGTCTTCTTCTCCTCGGCCATCACGTTCGCCAGTATCAACGCATTCAGCAATCCATCGCGCTCCGGCAAATGCCGCTGCAATCC